>JBEGMZ010000329.1:0-5760 GCA_041182745.1 Acidobacteriota bacterium | reverse complement strand
GGGATCGCCAGCGGTGATGCGGGCGACGGCGGCCTCCATCGGGAGGAGTTGGTGGCACGTCAGACACTCGACCTCCGTCGCTCGCCCGTGGAGCTCAATGACCTCCTGGTTGCCGGCCTTATGATGAAGTCTGTCAATATTCTGGGTGATGAGCGCGAGGAGCTTGCCGCGCCGTTCCAGCTCGACAAAGGCGAGATGGCCGGCATTGGGCTCGGCGTCACGAATCTCAGGCCACATCGCGACCTTCTGTCGCCAGTGTTCGATGCGTGACTCACGGTTACGGATAAACTCGTCGTAATCAACAATCCGGTTATTCGCCCAGACGCCGCCGGGGCTGCGAAAATCAGGAATCCCCGACTCGGTCGAGATACCAGCTCCGGTGAAACCAACGATCCGTGTCGATTCTGCAATCAGTTTTTGTGCCTCGGCAAAGTCCATAACTCGGATTGTACCTCCCCCCGGATTGTACCTCCCCATTGATTCAGAACGGAAGGGATATGAATAGATTTAGTGATCAACCGGGTGATGAACCGAAATATCCGAAGGGGGTAATGATCAGAGTTGTCTGCTCGAAATGTGACGAGGTGATCGAGACATCGACCAGAGTGGGCGGACAGACGATGGTCTACTGCATCCGTTGTCGACGCTGGTGTCGCGAGCTTGAGGATGAGACTCCTGCTGCGACGACCCCGACGCCCCGGAGGGGGCGCTGCCACTGAGAGACAGATGGCTGGCTTGTGACATTCGTCCGGGTGACTGCTAGAATGTCCGTCTTCCCCCTGAAGTGTCAGGGTTCAATTCTTTCGCCGAATTTATGGCGTCGGGACTTGCTGAGGCGTCGGGACTTGCTGAGATGATCGAGAAGGAGAGATCGATACTGCGTGACAGTCACGGGCGCGTGATTCGGGATCTGCGTATCTCAATCACCGATCGCTGTAACTTTCGCTGTTTCTACTGCATGCCGAAGGAGGCGATGGAGTGGAAGCCGAAGTCGGAGATTCTGAGCTATGAGGAGATCCTCGAGCTGACCAGTGTTTTCGTCTCGCTCGGTATCGACAAGCTGCGGGTAACGGGAGGTGAGCCGATGCTCCGGCGGGATCTGGAGAGCCTGATCGGACGGCTCGCCGCGATGCCCGGGGTGACAGATCTCGCAATGACGACCAACGCCAATTTTCTTGCCGGGCGGGCTGAGGCATTGAAAGAGGCCGGACTGCAGCGGATCACGATCAGTCTCGATTCACTGACCCCGGATCGGTTTGCCCTGCTGACCGGCCGGCATGGCCTGGCCCAGGTTATGGCAGGGATCGATGCGGCGATTGCCGCCGGACTTTCACCAGTCAAGGTGAACTGTGTTGTGATCCGGGGGATCAACGACGACCAGGTGGTCGGCTTTGCCGAGCTGGCGCGCGAGAAGGGGATCGATGTGCGGTTCATCGAGTTCATGCCACTCGATAATGGACAGGTCTGGAAGCGCGAACTGGTTGTGCCGGGCGAGGAGGTTCGGGCAAGGATTGCGGCGAAGTATCCGCTGGAGCGACTGCCGGGGCGCAATGTGAGTGAGACTGCCCGGCGCTGGCGCTTTGCTGACGGGGTAGCGGGCGAGGTTGGATTTATCAACCCGGTGACGCAGCCCTTCTGCGGGCATTGCAGCCGCATCCGCCTCACCGCTGACGGAATGATCAGGACGTGCCTCTTCTCAACCACCGAACAGAACATCCGGCAGTTGCTGCGGACAGGCGCCACGCGGCGTGAGCTGGCCGACTTTATCGTTGCCGCGGTCGAAAGAAAAGAGGAGCGGCACCACATCAATGATACCGATTTTGTGCAGCCACTGCGGACGATGTCCTGTATTGGCGGCTAGCGTGTGTGAACCGAGTTGAAGGAAAGAGTCTTATGAGCATCGAGAGTAATAGTGAGAGCAGTAACGGCAGTTTTCCGGCGGCGCGACGGGTCTACAAGGTAGGGCGTGAGGGAGGCCTCCGCGTTCCCTTCACCGAGGTCCGTCAGCACGTGACCAAAGGATTTAATGGATCGATCGAGGTGAACGACCCTGTCTATGCCTATGACACAAGCGGTCCGTGGGGAGATCCGACCTATCGCGGCGACGTGCGGGACGGCCTGCCGGGATTGCGTCACGACTGGATAGTCGGGCGTGGAGATGTCGAAGAGTACGAGGGCCGGCAGATCAGCCCGGTCGACAATGGCTATCGGAATCCGGAAGAGGCAGCAACCGCGCGTGAGCGGGAGAAGGGACGGCTGGAGGAGTTTCCCGGACTGCGTCGGGCGCCGTTGCGGGCAAAGCCGGGGCACCGGGTAACCCAGATGCACTACGCCCGCCGGGGTGAGATTACACCGGAGATGGAGTTTGTCGCCCTGCGCGAGAACCTCTTTCGCGAAGAGTACTATCGTGAACTCGAGCGAACTGATCGCAAGCGCAACGATCCCTTCTTTACCCATCCTGGTGAAAGCTTCGGCGCGGCGCTGCCGCGGATGGTCACCCCCGAGTTTGTGCGGGACGAGGTTGCGCGGGGAAGAACGATCATTCCGGCCAATATCAACCATCCTGAAGCGGAGCCGATGACGATCGGCCGTAACTTCCTGGTCAAGATCAACGCCAACATCGGCAACTCAGCCGTCGCCTCCTCGATTGAGGAGGAGGTAGAGAAGATGCGCTGGGCGACGAAGTGTGGCGCTGACACGGTTATGGACCTCTCAACCGGTAAGAATATTCACGCGACACGTGAATGGATCATCCGTAACTCGCCGGTGCCGATCGGCACGGTTCCGATCTACCAGGCGCTCGAGAAGGTAGGTGGCAAGGCCGAGGAGCTGACCTGGGAGATCTACCGGGACACGCTGATCGAGCAGGCTGAGCAGGGAGTCGACTACTTCACTATCCACGCCGGGGTGCGACTGGCCTACATTCCCCTGACCGCCCGTCGGACAACCGGGATCGTCTCCCGTGGGGGCTCGATCATGGCCAAATGGTGCCTCGCCCATCACCGTGAGAGCTTTCTCTATACCAGGTTCCGCGAGATCTGCGAGATCATGGCCGCCTACGATGTCAGCTTTTCGCTCGGTGACGGACTTCGGCCCGGGTCGCTGGCCGACGCCAACGACGCCGCCCAGTTTGCCGAGTTGGAGACACTGGGCGAACTGACAAAGATTGCCTGGGAGTATGACTGCCAGGTGATGATCGAGGGGCCCGGTCACGTCCCGATGCATCTCATCCGCGAGAACATGGAGAAGCAGCTGGCGATCTGCCACGAAGCTCCCTTCTACACCCTGGGTCCACTGACGACCGACATTGCGCCGGGCTACGATCACATCACCTCGGCAATCGGAGCGGCCATGATCGGCTGGTACGGGACAGCCATGCTCTGCTATGTCACCCCGAAGGAGCACCTTGGGCTTCCGGATCGGAAGGATGTCAAGGACGGTGTGATCGCCTACAAGATTGCCGCCCACGCCGCCGATCTGGCGAAGGGACATCCCGGAGCGCAGCTTCGCGACAACGCCGTCTCGAAGGCGCGCTTCGAGTTCCGTTGGGAGGATCAGTTCAATCTTTCACTCGATCCGGAGACGGCCCGCGAATTTCACGACGAGACGCTGCCACAGGATGGAGCAAAGACGGCCCACTTCTGCTCGATGTGCGGCCCCCACTTCTGCTCGATGAAGATCACCCAGGATGTCCGTGACTTCGCCGCGCAGCACGGACTCGACACCGCCGATGCGCTCGAGGTTGGAATGCAGGAGAAGTCGGAAGAGTTCCGGCAGACCGGCGCGGAGATCTACGTTAAGGCCTGATCATCAGATCGACGAGGAGCTGAATGGAGTCCGATTCAACCACTCCCGGGATCGAGTCAAAGTCAAGCCTGATGAAGGATGACTGGAACGACCGTGCCCGGGTCAACGCCAAATGGTACATCACGACCATCCGGCTTGATCTGACTGACGACGATTTTGACGCCAGCGGAAGACCTGAGGTCGAGAAGTTCATCCTTAGTGATCCGATACTTACCGCCGGACGTGACATTTCGAGGCAGCGAGTGCTCGAGATCGGTTGCGGATTGGGACGGATGTCACGCCACCTGGCGAGCTATTTTGGCGAGGTCCTTGGGACCGACGTCTCGGGGGAGATGGTGCGCCAGGCGCGGGAGCGGCTGGCGTTCATCCCGAACCTTTCATTCGCCGAGACCAATGGAGCTGACTTCGCGGCCCTGCCATCCGACCATTTTGACCTGGTCTTTTCCGTCTACGTCTTCCAGCACGTCCCGTGGAAAGAGGTGATCGCCTCGAACATCCGTGACGCCTGTCGAGTTCTGCGACCGGGAGGTCTCTTCAAGTTCCAGGTCAACAATGTCAACCACCCTGACTACCTGCAGCGTGAGAAGAACACCTGGGAGGGGACTACTCTTACCGAACAGGAACTGCGCCGCGCCGCGCGCGACAACGGGGTTCGTCTGGTCAGTCTGAGCGGTCTCGGAACCCAGTACTGCTGGGCGATCTACCAGAAACCATTGAAGGCCCTGACCGACGGCTCAGGTCAGAGCGTACAGCCACGAATCGAGTTCTTCAGTCAATCCGATTCGCCAGCCCGCCGTGAGGTTCCGGTGAGCGGAAACCTCGCCTGGCTGACGCTGATCGTCTCCGGGCTCGATCACCGCATTGTCGACGCCAACTCGGTGACGATTGAGCTTGACGATCACGACCTCCGGCCCTGCTACACCGGCTGGCCGGGGGATGAGTTTCTGACTGTGCTCAGGTCGATGGGCTGGAGCAATACCGATCAGCTCACCCAGATCAATGTCCGAATCCCACCCGGTGCCGTGCCGGGTGAAGCAGCGGTCCGCGTTCGCCACCTCAATCATCCAGCCTCCGAGGCGGTGAAGATCCTCCTCGCAGAGGCTCCTCCTGATCCGCCGGAGATTACGCACGTTGCCAACGACGCCGATGGCTCGCTCGATCTTCGCGTGCGCGGGGAGAGAGCCGGGTTTCGTATCTTTACCATCGGACTTGACGATTCGGCTGAGCCCGACAACGTGACGATCCTGCTCGATGACCTGAAGATGCGCCCGATCGAGGTTACTTATCTTCCCTCGGGTGCAATCTACAAGGTGACCGGGCGTTTTCCGGAGGAAGGGTTCCCCCCTGGCCCGCACGTGGTGAGGGTCGAATTCCGGGGGCTCAGTTCCAACACCTGCCAGATTGAAGTACAGCCAGTTAACTGACACGAAGAGGGCACCCAAAAGATCGGGTGCCCTCTTCGCTTCTACTTCTGACTAAGTAAAAACAGCCGTCATCGGAACAGGCAACATTGAAAAACGTCCCTGATTCGGGGGGATTCCATTGTGCAGTGTCCCAATGCTGCCTGTTTCGCTTTAGTCCCTACCTGCCCGTAATTCGAGTCGCCTTCAGGTTCCGGTCGGCGCTGATATCGCGATCCTCGAAAAGTATTGGCCGCCACTTCTTTTCTGAAAAGAGCATCGTCTGGTCATAGAAGTGAGGTGAATCGGGATCACCTGACTGCGAATAGGTCAGGAAAGCCTGGGCTCGTGGTCCCCGGTCGGTATACTCGAGCGCCATAATGAAGCTCGTTCCATAGGTAACCGGATATCCATCCCGAGTCAGAAAGCGGCTGCCCGGGATCTTCTCCGGGCTTGGGACCGGTTCGAGAGTGGTACGGTTGGGACTGTAGTTGACGAAGTTGGCGATGCCATCATACGCCCCTTCACCGCCGTGAATCGGGATGCGCCGGGT
>JBEGMZ010000328.1:0-5363 GCA_041182745.1 Acidobacteriota bacterium | reverse complement strand
CCAGCTGCGATCACGGAACCCACGTTGCCGGCATCGTGGCCGGAAGGGGGCCGAGCTTTTCGGGTGTGGCAAAGGATGCAAGCCTCATCGCGATGCAGGTCTTCACCCAGGTCAGTAACTCCCAGATCTGTGGTAGCGGTCGGAACTCCTGCATTCTCGCCTATGATTCAGACATCGTGCGGAGCCTTGAGCGGGTCTATGAGCTGCGGAACACCTACCAGATTGCCGCAGTCAACCTGAGCCTCGGTGGCGGACGCTACACGTCAAACTGTGACAGCACGGCCGGCTCAATGAAGCTGGCAATCGACCTGCTGCGGAGCGCGGAGATCGCGACGATCATCGCGTCTGGCAACAATGGATACATCGACGCGATCAGCCTGCCGGCCTGCATCTCAACGGCGATCAGTGTCGGCTCGACCAGCGACTACGTCAGCCTGCCCGACCAGGTCTCCAGTTTCTCGAACAGCGCAGCGATCCTCAACCTGCTTGCACCGGGTGAAGCGATCAATTCGTCGATCCCGGGTGGCGGCTACGGCAACTGGGGAGGAACCTCGATGGCGGCGCCGCACGTCGCCGGAGCGTGGGCGATCGCCCGCCAGAAAGAGCCGACAGCAAGCATTACAAAGATCCTCGGAGCCTTTTCCTCAAGCGGGGTCAGGATCGTCGATACTCGCAACAATCTGACACGACCCCGAATCAGGGTCGATGCGGCGATTCAGCTTCTGGGTGAGAGCGGACCACCACCAACGGCCCCGGTCGCCCCAAGCAGCCTGACCGCAGTTCCGAAGAGTGAAACGCAGATCGATCTGAGCTGGAACGACAACTCTCCGAACGAGAACGGCTTCCGGGTGCGCCGCCGGATCGGCACTAGTGGTGAGTGGACGGTCGTCGCCACTCTCGGGCCGAATGTTACCATCTGGCAGCAGAACGACTCGGTGCCGGGTACGACCTACTTCTTCTCTGTTACCGCCTTCAATTCAACAGGCGAGTCGGCCACTTCGAATGAGGCGACCGCCACCACCACCACCTCTCCGCCGGTGGCTCCATCAGGCCTGGCGGCGACCGCGCGGTCCTCAACCAGGGTCGACCTGCGCTGGAATGACAACTCTTCCAACGAGACCGGATTCCGCATTGAGCGACGCTCTGGAAACAGCAGCGACTGGGAAGAGATCGCCTCGGTTGGGACCAATACCACATTTTTTCAGAATTCCGGGCTCCTGCCAAGCACGCTCTATCTGTTCCGGGTGACGGCATTCAACGCCGCCGGGAGTTCAGCAAACTCGAATACGGCCGGGATCACCACTCCAAATGACGACAGTGGTGGCGGACAGATCTCCGGACCGGGTAATCTGCAGGGGTCGGCGGCCTCCCCCAACCAGATCAACCTGACCTGGGTCGACCGGTCGGATAATGAGACCGGGTTCCGCGTCCGACGCAAGATTGGCATCGACGGCGAGTGGAGCATTGTCGGCAACCTTGAGGCGAATTCCACCAGCTTTGAGAATGTCGGCCTGGTTTCAGGACTCACCTACTACTACCACGTCGTTTCGTGGAACAACGCCGGAGAGTCACCTCCCTCGAACGAAGTCAGTATCACCGCGCCAAACAACGCCTTCACGCCACTCAACAATGGCCTGGTGGTGAAAAGCAATCTTCTTCGAAATCAGAATCACTACTACCAGATCAACGTCCCGATCGGGGCAACCCGACTCGCCATTCAGACGACCGGCACGGGCAACATCGACCTCTTCGTGAGGTATGCCAACCAGCCGCTGGTCAATATCTTCAACTGCCGCAGCATCAGCAACAGCTCGAGTGAGCAGTGTGTCTTCAGTTACCCGACCGCCGGTGACTGGCACGTCATGATCGTCGGCTTCAGCAACAACGTCAGCTTTTACAATCTGACGGCAACCTTCCAGGCCGGGACTGCTGGCGACCTGCCAGCGGCGCCAAGCAATCTGACGGCCCGGGTCAGTTCATCAACCCAGGTCAGCCTCGGATGGATCGACAACTCGTCGAATGAGCTGCTCTTCCGAATTCGGCGGCGGACAGACAACAATGGAATCTGGGTGGATCTGCCACCGGTTCAGCAGAATACGATCAGCTACCTCGACAACACGGTCACTCCCGGACTGACCTACTACTACAGCGTCACCTCGCTCAATGGCGCAGGGACATCGGCGGCGTCGAACGAGGTGAGCGTAACCACCAACGGGGCCTCCTCGACAATTCCGAACGCTCCAACCAATCTGGTCGCCACCACAGTCTCCGGGAACCAGGTGAGCCTGACGTGGTCAGACAACTCCAGCAACGAATCCGGGTTCCGGGTGCAGCGGCGACTCAACGGAGCCTCATCGTGGACGGAGATCGGATCGGTTGGCGTCAACACCGCCACCTTCCAGGACGCCTCGGTCAACACCGGTCTCAACTACCTCTACCGGGTCATCGCCTTCAATGATATCGGCGACTCGGTTCCCTCAAACGAGGTCAGTGTCACGACCAGCTCGGTGCCGACCGCGCCGACCAATCTTCGGGCATCACTCTCGACCGCCACCGTCGCCAGTCTCAACTGGGTCGACACCTCGAACAATGAGGTCGGATTCCGGATCTGGCGTCGAATCGGCGCGACAGGCTCCTTCGTCGAGATCGGAACGGTTGGCCAGAATATCAGCAGCCAGCTCAACTCCGGTCTTACGCCAGGCACTGCCTACACTTACCGGGTCAGCGCCTTCAACACGGCCGGTGAGTCGGCCCCCTCAAACGAGGTCAGCGTCACGACGCCCGATAGTCAGAGCAGTCCGCCCGCCCCGCCAACCGGACTGACGGCCAGTGCCGATTCATCAACCCGGGTCCGGCTGAGCTGGGTTGATGTCTCAGACAACGAATCGGGATTCCGGATTCTCCGCCGAGTCGGCCTCAACGGAACCTACGCCGAGTTGACCTCGGTCGGAACCAACGTCAATTTCCTTGTCGATAGCAGCGTCACCGCCGGATCGACTTTCTTCTATCGGGTGACCGCCTTCAACGCCGCCGGCACCTCCCCTGAATCGAACGAGGCGAGTGCGACCACTCCGGCGATCGTCGAGTCAGCCCCGATGGCGCCGAGTGACCTGACGGCAACTCCCAATTCGGCCACCCAGGTCTCCCTGACCTGGAGTGACAATTCGACCAATGAGTCAGGATTCCGCATTGAGCGGCAGAACGCCGACCGAAGTGGCTGGACGGTCGCGGGCACGGTCGCCCCCAATGTCACGGTATTTCAGAATACCGGACTGAACAGCATGACCAGCTACAGCTACCGGGTCATCGCGTTCAACGTGACCGGAGATTCGCCGCCATCGAACGAGACGACCGTCACCACGCCAGAGATGCCGGCCAGCGCTGTCAGCCTGACCTCAGGCAAATCGATGTCCGGCGTGCTGCAGCGAAATCAGTCGATGATCTACCGCGTCACGGTGCCGGCAAACACCACCTCAATGGCAGTGCAGACCAAGGGGCTCGGAAATGTCGACCTCTACCTGCGACACGGGGCGTCGCCTCAGATCTCGCGCTTCGATTGCCGCTCAAATGGTCCGACATCGAACGAGATCTGCACCATCGCCCGACCAGTCAGTGGAGAGTGGTTTGTGATGGTAGTGAGCAACTTCAACAGCCTCTCTCTCTATTCGATCGCCGCCAGTGTCGGAAGCACTACTCCGACATTCAGCGATCAGTAGGGTAACTAATTACTATTCATCAACTTACAGGCCCGATTCCGCAATCGGGCCTGTTCACTTCCCCCCTTCCCCCACCCACTGGCCTCTCCGGAATGGTCCAATCGCACAATTTTCTAATCTTGGGCGTTTACAGTGCCGCTGCCCATCGCGTAAAATTTTCTCAGTTTTGATTCCCCGTAAGACATCATTTTTCCCGTTACCCCACTCTAATGACTCTGGTTGTACCTCTTTTTTGAAGCAGGAAACACACAATTCCGGAAGGTTGTAAATGAAGAACAAGGTCAAACCGTTCGCCATCTCACACAATAGTCGCCATCTGATCATTCTGACCACTATTCTGATTCTGACCCTCACCGCCGGGCTGACCTGGATGATTAACGGATCAGCTTCGCCATCGACTGCGCTGCCTGTTCAGATCGCGTCGAGCACCGACAGCCTGGAAAAGAGCGCGGAGTCGTCCCCGGCGGTCGCACCGAGCCGGGATGAGTCGGTGATCGGTCAGTTCTCAGTGCTGGCAGCAAAGGCCGCTAGTACGGGGATGGTGCGAGTAATCGTCGGGATTGGAATCGGGAATGAGCCGGGGGTTGAGGTGCCAAAAGATCGGATGGCCCTGTCGACACCCGAAGAGATCGAAGCGGCGCAGGAGAGCCTGCTGAGCCAGATTTCCGGATACGATCCGTCAGCGGTGAAGCGTTTTCGCTACATTCCGTTCCTGGCGCTGAAGGTCAGCCCCGAGGGCCTCGAGTCGCTGCGCGGATCGACCCGGGTGGGATCGATACAGGAGGATTCGGCGCTACCGCCGGCGATCGCGCGGAGGGCGAACGAGGCGACTCGCGACGGGATGGCCGAAAAGTCCGGTGATCGTCTGACTGGTGCCGGCCAGGCAGTTGTCGTGATCGATACCGGCATTGACAAGACTCAGCCGTATCTGGCCGGAAAAGTGGTCGCCGAGGCCTGCTTCTCGACCAACGATCCCGGCGCCGGGGTCAGCTCGCTCTGCCCGGCAGGTACAACGGCCACTACGGCGGATAATTCTGCCCTCCCCTGCCCCGTTGACGGGGTCGGATGCGAACAGGGAACAAGCGTTGCCGGCATCCTCGCCGGCCGCAGCGCCGGCTTTGAGGGAATCGCTCCGGGAGCCGGGATTGTCGCGATGCAGGTCTTCTCGCGTCTGGAGGGGACGGATCAGTGCGCCAATGGCAGCCAGTCCTGCATCGCCGCCTTCGATTCAGACCTGATCAGCGCTCTTGAGCGTGTCTTCGAGCTGCGCGAGAAACACCCGATCGCCGCCGTCACCCTGAGCCTTGCCGGGGGGCGCTTCACCTCCAACTGTGACGAGTCGCTCCCGGCGACCAAGGCGGCGATCGACCTTCTTCGGAGGGTCGGGATCCCCACGGTTGTCGCCTCTGGAAGTGGTGGGTTTACCGATGCCCTCAGCGCACCGGCCTGCATCTCATCGGCCATTAGCGTCGGAGCGACGACCAGGCAGCCGCATTCACGTGAGCTGGTCGACCCAGCCACCAACAGCTCCACCAGTCTCCTGCTTCTGGCCCCGGGTGAAACGATTCCCGAGTCAGAGGGAGTCGGACGGGTCGCGCGGGGGCTTTCACGAGCCGGTGGAACCTCGATGGCTGCGCCACACGTTGC
>JBEGMZ010000327.1:0-2759 GCA_041182745.1 Acidobacteriota bacterium | reverse complement strand
GATCCTGACGCTGGCTGGAGACCTCTTTTCAACGGCTGGAGAGATTGCGACCGCCAACTCGATCGCCCTCCACCTGCAGGCGATGAGACAGGCGGAACCGGAGGCCGAACTGGAAGAGTTCGTCAGCGAGCTGAAGGCGATTGCCCAGAATAGCCGAAAATTTATCGGCCTGAGCGAAGATGATGAGCAGTTCGATCCCTCGCGGTATCCGGGACAGGTCGTCATCATGACCCAGCACGGAGCGAAAGGGCTGGAGTGGGATCGGGTCTATCTGACTTCGGTCAACAACTACGATTTTCCATCCGCAGATCCATTTGACCGCTACCTTGGTGAGGCGTACTTCGCGCGTGACTCGCTCAATATTGCCGCCGAGTCGATGGCCCAGTTGAGGGCTCTGGTGACGGGAGGGGAGTATCGGGAGGGGGAGGCGACCCGTGAGTCACGGGTTGAGTACTCAGCTGAGCGGCTGCGACTTCTGTACGTCGGTATTACCCGTGCCCGGCGAGAGTTGATCATCACCTGGAACAGTGGACGCGGCGGAGACCTGCGACCAGCCAGACCCTTGCACGCCCTCAGAGCGGCGATTGATAACCCGAGGTGACGTTATGATCGACAGACTGATCCTGAGCCAGAGCTCACTCCAGAGTTACGTCGACTGTCCACGGCGTTTCGAGCTTCGCTATCTGCGCGAACTGGAGTGGCCGGCGCTGGAGACGCGGGAGGCGATCGAGCTTGAAGCGGGTATGCTCCAGGGGCACGAGTTTCACCATCTTCTCTACCAGCATGCCATGGGAATTCCGGTTGCGGCGCTCGAGATGACGATCGAAGATGCGACCATCCGTCGCTGGTGGCAGAACTATCTGGCCTGGCAGACCGAACACCTTCCGCCGCAGAGATTTGCCGAGACGACTGTGACGACCTCGATCACAACCGGGTCATCCGATATCGGACCTCTCCTGTTGACGGCAAAGTACGACCTGCTGACAAGACTTCCCGATGGCAGTCTGCTGATCATCGACTGGAAGACCGGCCGACCTCAGCGACGAGCGGTCCTCGCCGGTCGGCTGCAGACACTCGTCTACCGCTACGCGCTGGCCCGGGCCGGCGACTGGCTGAATGAAGGTCACGCGGTAAGGCCAGAGCAGATTCGGATGATCTACTGGTTTGCGGATGATGGGTCAACGGTCGAGTTCGGGTACAGTGAAGACGAGCATCAGCGGGACGAGCAGCGTCTTATGTCGATCGTTGGTGAGATCGTCGGCCGGGAGGAGTTCCCGCGAACCACCGATGACCGGAGATGTCGTTTCTGCTGCTACCGTTCGCTCTGTGACCGCGGGGTCGAGGCGCCACCCATCGACGAGTGGCTGGTGGAGGCAGATGAGGAGATGGCTGATCCGATCACGATCCAGCTCGATGATCTGGAGGAGATCTCACTCTGATGTCCAACGAAGCTGGGATCCTCAGGCGTTGGATTGAGCTGCCGGCGGTGGCGGTGCCGGATGAGCTGCAGCAGGTGACAGGTGGGCACCCGCTGGTGGCGGAGCGGCTGGTTCGGGCCGGAATCACGACTGAATCGGCAGTTCGTGGCTTTCTTGACCCGGATTGTTACACCGAATCCGACCCCTTCGATCTGCCTGATCTTGAGATCGGGGTTGAGCGCGTAGCACGGGCGATCCGGAATGGAGAGACCATCCTGGTGTGGGGCGACTTCGATGTCGATGGTCAGACCGCAACAGCGCTGCTCTACACCTCGCTGCGGGAAGCGGGGGCGGATGTCCGCTACCACGTCCCGCTGCGCAATGGCGAGGGCCACGGAATCGCCCTCAACCGCCTGCGAGAATGGCTTGGCCACGGAGTCGGCCTGATCATCACCTGTGACACTGGGATCAGCTCTCACGAGGCAGTCGAGGTCGCGACAAGCGCCGGGGTCGACATCGTGATCACCGACCACCACCTGCCGGAAGCCACCCTGCCAAAGGCACGAGCGGTGATCAACCCGATGCGACTTGAACCCGGCCATCCGTTGCGCGAGCTTCCCGGGGTGGGGGTAGCGTTTGAGCTGATTCGCGGCCTGCAACTTCGCCCCGACTGCTCCAACCTGCTCGATCTGGTGGCGCTCGGAGTTGTCGCGGACGTCGCAATACTTCGGAATGAGACGCGCAATCTCCTCCAGCGCGGTCTGGATGTGATCAATGGAAAGGGCCACCCCGGGGGAACAGGCCGTCCCGGGCTGCGGGCGCTGATCGATGTGGCCGGACTCCGACTACCCGACCTCGACGAATCCGATCTTGGCTTCGCGCTTGGTCCACGGCTCAATGCCCAGGGAAGACTGGGGGACGCCAGGGACGGCGTTGAGCTGCTCGCGACCGATGATCCGGTTCGCGCCGCGGAGTTGGCATCGCAGCTTGAAGGGATGAATGCCCGACGACGCCTTGAATCACGGCTGGTCGAAGAGAGCGCCCTCGCCCTCCTCGACCGGGAGCCTTCCCTTCTTGATTACGCCGCCATTGTCCTGGCGCATGCCGAGTGGAGCGGTGGGGTCGTCGGCATCGTCGCCAACCGGCTGGCCGAACTCCACCAACGACCGGTCATCCTGCTCGGTGAAAAGGACGGACTGCTGGCCGGATCGGCGAGATCGGTAGCAGGCTGCAACATCACCGAGGCATTGGGGGCCTGTTCGGATCTTCTGGCACGATACGGTGGGCACACGATGGCAGCAGGAGTGGCGCTGCCATCAGCCAACCTGTTCGAATTTCGTC
>JBEGMZ010000326.1:0-5842 GCA_041182745.1 Acidobacteriota bacterium | reverse complement strand
GCCTCAATCTGCGGGGGGCTTTTCTGCACGTAATCGGGGACCTGCTTGGTTCGTTGGCGGCAGTTGGAGCGGGCGCCCTGATTCTTTGGAAGGGTTGGTACTGGGCGGATCCATTGTTCAGTCTGTTGATCAGCGCGTTGATCGTCTTCAACTCGTGGCGACTGGTAGCGGAAGCGGTCAACATCCTGCTTGAGGGGACGCCGTCCCATATCGATGCGCTGGCGGTTGAGCAGGCGCTCCGCGGGGTCGGTGGAGTGATGGGTATTCACGACCTGCACATCTGGACGATCACCTCCGGTAAGCATGCGGTGACGGCCCATGTCGTGATTCGTGAGCCAGGCGAGAATCGACGCATTCTGCGCGAGATTCAGGAGATGCTGGCGGCAAGGTTTGGTCTGACCCACTCGACGATACAGGTTGAAGATCCGACCTTTGCAACGGTGGTCGATTTTCGAGCGGTGGGGAAAGGAACGGCGGGGCAAGCGTGAAGATGACGATGAAGAAGAGGATGAAGATCAGCTGGTTATTGGCACTGGCCCTGCTCACTGTGACGCCCGGTGTGATCCGGCCGCAGGGGACGGTGGTGGCAGATCTGGTTCTGCTCAATGGACGGATCTGGACAGGTTTGGAGAGGGAGGGGCGACCGATCGAGGTTGAGGCAGCCGCCTGCCTGGGTGGGCGTATTCTCAGCACCGGTCGAACGACCGAACTGCGTCGACTGATTGGGCCGCGGACGGTGGTGATCGATCTCAAGGGAAGGCGGGCGCTGCCGGGCTTCAACGATGCGCACGTCCATTTTGCCGATGGCGGGCAGGGCCTGGCGAGCGTCCGGTTGCGTGAGGCGGTGAGTGCGGCCGATTTTCGTGACCGGATTGAGAGGTATGCGGCATCGCTCGACGCCGGACGCTGGATACTGAATGGGAACTGGGATCATGAGAACTGGAGTCCGGCTCGGTTGCCGACCCGGGATCTGATCGATCCGGTAACCGGTCGAAATCCGGTTCTGATCAATCGGCTTGATGGCCATATGGCACTCGCCAACTCGCTTGCGCTCCGGATTGCCGGGATCACGCGGGAGACGGCAGATCCTCCAGGCGGCGCGATTGTCCGTGATGAGCGTGGCGAGCCGACTGGAATCCTCAAGGATGCGGCGATGGGACTTGTCTCAAGAGCCATTCCGGATCCGACCGTTGACGAGCTGATCGGTTCGATCAGGCTGGCTTTACGCTATGCTGCTTCCCAGGGTGTGACGAGCGTCCAGGATATGTCAGCCGGTCCGGCGGTCCTCGCCGTCTATCAGCGACTGCTCGAGCGGGATGAACTGACGGTCCGGGTGAGCGCGCACCAACCGCTCGCCTCCTGGGAAAATCTCGCGCGGGTTGGGATTCAGGCCCGCTTTGGGAATGAGCGGTTGCGAGTTGGCGGGCTGAAGGGATTCGCCGACGGGGCGCTCGGCTCGACGACAGCGCTCTTCTTCGCGCCATACCTCGATGACTCTTCAACCAGCGGGCTGCCGAGCGACGAGATGATTCCTCCGGAGCGGCTGCTCCGCAGAATCGTCGATGCCGACAAGGCTGGCCTTCAGGTTGCGGTCCACGCGATTGGCGACCGTGCCAACCAGATGGTTCTTGGAATGTTCCAGGAGGCGGTGAAGCTGAATGGTTCGCGCGACCGCCGGTTCCGCATCGAGCACGCCCAGCATCTGCGCCGGGAAGAGATCCGCGCTTTTGCCGAGCAACGGGTTATCGCATCGATGCAACCCTACCACCTGATTGACGATGGCCGCTGGGCTGAGAATCGGATCGGGCCGGAACGGGCGAAGGGCAGTTATGCCTTCCGTTCGCTTCTCGATGCCGGGGCCGTTCTTGCCTTTGGCTCGGATTGGTTCGTTGCACCGCTGGAGCCACTAATGGGAATCTATGCTGCCGTCACCCGCCAGACCCTTGACGGGAAGAGGCCCGGAGGCTGGATCCCATCCGAGAAGATCACCGTCGCCGAAGCGGTCCGGGCCTTCACCCGCGGATCGGCCTTTGCTGAATTTGAGGAGAGTAGGAAGGGAACGATTGAGAGCGGGATGCTGGCTGATCTCGTCGTTCTTTCGGACGATATCTTCAGCATCGATCCGGTACGGATTCGGGAGGCGAAGGTGGTGATGACTATCTTCAACGGCCGGGTAGTCTTTGAGCAGTGAGCCGGGGGCGCCCGAGACCATCCCCGGAGCGCCTGAAGCCGGGAATTGCCCCGATTTGATTGCCCGTACCCTCACCGTCCACTACTCAGCCGCGCAGGATCGACTCCCACGACTCTCTCAGGTCGATGGCGTGCCGCGCCGCCTCCTGGTGGGCGGCCTTGATGGTCGACCCCTCGCCGGTCGCAAGACGAATCCCGCTCACACTCAGTGCCACCTGAAAGATCCGGCGATGCTCCGGGCCCTGTCTTTCCAGTATCTCGTAGCGGGGCGGTGGGTGTCCCCGTGACTGAAGTTGTTCCTGGAGAGCAGTCTTATAGTCCATTCGCGTCAGGTCGAGCGGATCGATCTCGGCGAGGGTGCGTGTAAACTCCCGCCGGACAAAATTGCTCGCTGCCGCGATACCGCCGTCAAGGTAGATGGCTGCAATCAGGGCCTCGTAGGCGTCAACCTGGAGGGCGGCCTTGTGGCGTCCGCCGGTCTTCTCCTCACCACGGTTGAGCAGCAGGTATGACCCAAGCCCGAGTTGCGCCGCATGTTTCTGCAGGTTGACCGCGCTCACCGCGTAGGCTCTCATCTTTGAGAGGTGGCCCTCGCTGAGGGTTGGGTGCAGTTCGAGCAGCCAGGTACTGATCAGGAATTCGAGGATGGCGTCACCGAGGAACTCGAGCGCTTCATTGTGAAGCGGGCGGGGCGGTGGCTGCTCATTGGCAAAGGACCGGTGAGTCATTGCCCGGCGCAGCAGCTGGAGATCACTGAAGTGGTAGCCAATCTCCGATTCAAGCCGGTGCAGCAACTCGTCGATTCCAGATTTTGGACTCGGCGCTGGTGGTGTGACCGTTCGATGGCTCCCAGGCAGGACGTTGTTCAAAATCTGTCGCAATGAGCGAAGAAAGCCAGCCTCATTCAATGAGCTGGCTTTCCTGACTTCGCCGCGTGATATGGCGCCCGAAGAAGAGGGGCGTTGATCAGTTGTGTTCTTTCTTGATTGCAACTAGCGTCTCTTGCGAGTGGTGGGCCTGGTCTTACCCTTGGTGGTGGTTGCCGCCTTGCCCGAGGTTGCCGACTTGGCCTGACCCGTAGCTGCACCGGTCGCCGGGGCGACTGCGGTCGTCAGCTTGGGCGCCCCAACCGCTCCAACCGGCGGAGCATCTGCGCTTAGGACGGCACTCTCAGCCTTGGCTGGTACCGCCGGGTCAGAGATCGTCGGATCAGCCTCAAACTTCGCCACGAAATCGGTCGCACCGTCGGCCGTCCCGGTTCGGTATTTCCAGAACTGGTCGAACTGCTCCTTCGCCGCATCCTTGAGTGACTGGGTAGCCGGGTTGGTCGCGGTGACAAGCACCCGCGCGTAGTCTGAGATCATCCGGTCGATTGCCGGGTTGATCTGCTCGTTCAGCAGGGCCTTGCCCTTCTCTCCGGTCTTCTCCTCGTCCGTGAGGGCGGCATAATCCTTGCTGAGCTTCTGGTACTGCTTGAGAGAGGCGTTGGAGCGCAGCCAGTAGTTGTTGGGATCCTTCCAGCCCAGACCGTCCTTCTGTCGAACCGCAATCGCCTTGTTGAGAAAATCGATGGCCTGGGAGACGTCACCCTCACCCTGGAGGAGGTTGTAGCCGAGGAACTGATTGAGCTGGGCGAGAGCCGTGTCACGCAGCGGGTCATAATCCTTCGGATCCCATCCCTCGGGGGCCTTTGGATCGGCCATCAGCTGGAGCGCCTTCTCGGCATAGGTCTTGGCCTTGTCGACGTCCTTGTAGATCGCACTCATCACCCCGTACGTAACCGCCAGCGAGACGCGAGCATTGACATAGACGATCGCCGTCTGACCGGTCTCTTTGGTGAGATACTCTTCGGCCGATTGGATCAGCTGTTCGAGCTTCGGCGCGTCGGCACTGGCGTAGAAGGAGCTCAGCGCCGCCTGGAATTTGTCGCTCAGATCACCCTTAATCTGTTGATGGGCAAACTTGACGTACTGGCTGGTCGGATACTTCTCCACGAGTTCACGGGCAAGATTGAGGCAGGTGGCCTTGTCTTTTTCGGTGTAGCACTTGGCGTAGAAGTCACGCTCGAGTCCAGCCTGCTTTTCGTCCTGCCCGAAGGTGATCGACGGAACGAGCAGGATTGCGCCGACGGTGAAAACGCGGGCGATGATTGCTGATAACTTATTCATACTTGGCAGACCCTCCACTGTCTTCATTCGGTTTCATTCCCAGTTCAAGTCCTGTTCAAGGCCCTGTTCAAGGCTCCCCGGTCTCCGGGGTAATGCGGAATATAATGATACGCACCCATCGGCTCAAGTGAAACTTGTCATTAGACGCCGTTATTGTGCATGATTCGATTTCTTTAGTCAAATTGGTCACGAATTGATTGCATTGGCGGAAAGGGCAGGGAAGAGAGGTGACGATGACGGGGCTGACAGCGAGGTATGAACTTCGGCTTGAGTCGATACTTCGATCGATCGAAGAGTTGGTGGTACTGGAGTCGAAGTCGCGGGAAGAGGCACCGCTCAACCGGCTGGCCGGATACGTGGGGGGGCTTCTCGGGGAGGTAGCCGGAGCAGATGGCGCGGTTGAGTCAATTCCGGTGGCTGGGTACGGAACGCATCTGCGCGCAGTCTTTCCTTTTGGACATGACAAGCAGGCACGAGGAATACTGGTCATCGGCCATCTTGACACCGTCTGGCCACTGGGGACGCTGGCCCGGAAACCCTTTGCGGTTGACTCCGCGGGCCGGGCAACCGGACCCGGTATCTTCGATATGAAGGCCGGGATCGCGATACTTCTCGAAGCACTGCGATCGATCAGCGGGGTCGATGGTGGAGGGGGATTGTCAACCCGGGGGCCGGTGCGGATACTGCTGACTTGTGATGAGGAGATCGGAAGTCCGACTTCGCGGCGGCTGGTTGAGGAGGAGGCCCGGCGGGCAACGGCGGCGCTGGTGCTTGAGCCGCCGTTGAGTGGTGGTATTCTCAAGACGGGCCGCAAGGGGATTGCCGGCTTCACGGTACGGGCGATTGGAAAGGCTGCGCATGCCGGCCTTGACCCGCGCCGTGGAGTTAGCGCCGTTGTCGAGCTGGCCCACCAGATAATCGATCTCGCCGCGCTCAACGATTATGAACGTGGCGTGACGGTCAACACCGGACTGGTGACGGGTGGGACCGGAGTCAATGTCGTACCGGCCGAGGCGGTGGCAAAGGTCGATCTCCGATTCCACGATCAGGTCGAAGGTGAGCGGGTGGTCGAAAAAATTCTTGGCCTGAGGCCGCATCTCCCCGGAGCGGCGCTGGAGGTGAGTGGAGGCGTCAATCGCCCGGCGATGGCAAGATCGGAGGCCAATCTCGCCCTCTTTGCGAAGGCGCGGCAATTGGCTGGGGAGGCTGGGATGGATCTCCGCGAGCAGGCGGTTGGTGGAGGATCGGATGGCAACTTCACCGCGGCGCTTGGTGTTCCGACCCTCGATGGACTGGGGGTTGATGGTGGCGGGGCCCACGCCGAAGATGAACATATTCTGATCGCAGACATTCCGCGCCGGGCGGCCCTGCTGACCAGGTTGTTGCAGACGGTTTAGCATAAGGAAGGCCAGTGGAGAGACTCTACCGCGATCCGCTTCACAATATCATCACTCTCTCCGAATCGGTGGCGGAAGACGCACTGT
>JBEGMZ010000325.1:0-2611 GCA_041182745.1 Acidobacteriota bacterium | reverse complement strand
AACCGGCGGTTCTGGCGGCGTTGCCGGAACCGGCGACGGCCACCGAGCGCTTGAAGCTCTTCGAGAATGGACTGCCGGAAGAGGCATCGGCGCCAACCAAGCGGACCCTCGCCGCCCATATCAACTCAGCCCTCGCCGAAGAGATGAATCGTCGGCCGGAGATGATCCTTTTTGGTGAGGATGTGGCGAAGAAGGGCGGAGTCTACAACGTCACGGCCGGACTGCAGAAGAAGTTTGGCGGAGCGCGGGTCTTCGATACCCTGCTCGATGAGACAACCATCCTTGGGATCGCCCAGGGCGCAGCGATGGCCGGGCTGCTGCCGGTGCCGGAGATCCAGTACCTCGCCTACCTGCACAACGCGATCGACCAGCTGCGTGGTGAGGCCTGCTCGCTCTCATTCTTCTCCGCCGGCCAGTTTGCCAATCCGATGGTGGTGAGAATTCAGGGTCTTGCCTACCAGAAGGGTTTTGGCGGCCATTTTCACAACGACAACTCGATTGGGGCGCTGCGCGAGATTCCGGGCCTGATATTGGCGACACCTTCGCGCGGTGATGACGCCGCACGGATGCTGCGCGGGTTGATCGGAATCGCAAAGGAGTGTGGACGCGTCGCCGTGATCGTCGAGCCGATCGCACTCTATCACGAAAAGGATCTGTACGAAGATGGTGACGGGCTCTGGCTGACCGACTATCCGAAGCCCGACTGTCAGACCCCACCGCTGCTGCCAGGAGAGGTTGGGATCATCAACCCGGAGGCGAGCGACCTGTTGCTGGTCAGCTACGCCAATGGTTATCGGCTCTCACTGCGGGCAGCGCGGCGGCTGGAGCGTGACTTTGGAATCCGGGCGCGGGTTCTCGATCTGCGCTGGCTCAATCCACTTCCGGTGGCGGCCATCCGGCAACAGGCGGCAGAGTGTGACGGGGTGCTGGTTGTCGATGAGTGCCGGGCGACGGGGGCAGGCATTGCCGATGCGGTGATTGCCAGCCTGGCGGAGGAGGCTTATGGCCGGCCGCTCCGCTCAGTGCGGGCCGTCGACAGCTACGTGCCTCTCGCGGCTGCGGCCAATCTGGTACTGGTCTCGGAAGACCAGATTGTCACGGCTGCCTGTGCCATCGCCGGGCTGACCAGCGGAAGTGGCGGTGAAGGTCAAAATTGAGAGGACAGACGGAACTGACACCAATGAACAGCAGAAGCGAATCGACACCGCTCGTCCGGGGTATGGGCCTGCTCGAAGCCACCTCCGCCAATATGCTGGAGATGATCGGCATCGGCCCTTTCATCACCATTCCGATCATTCTCGCGGCGATGGGTGGACCGCAGGCGATGCTGGGCTGGATCATCGGGGCAGTAATTGCCATCTGCGACGGGCTGGTCTGGGCCGAGCTGGGCGCCGCCATGCCAGGCTCGGGCGGATCCTACCACTACCTGCAGGAGGCGTTCGGGCCACGCCGGCTGGGCCGGCTGATGAGCTTCCTCTTCATCTGGCAGACCGTCTGCACCGCTCCCTTTTCGCTCGCTTCAGGTGCGGTCGGCTTCGCCAACTACACCCGATACCTCTGGCCGGGGATGGGCACCGGTGAGGGAAAGCTGCTTGCGGCCGGGGTCTGCCTGGTCGTGACAGCGATCCTCTATCGGGACATCCGCTCCATCGGGCGGCTCGCGGTCATTCTGTGGGTAGTGGTGCTGCTCACCGTGGGCTGGGTTCTCTTCGCCGGAGTGACCAATTTCGATCCGCGGCGAGCCTTCGACTTTCCACCCGGAGCCTTCGATCTGTCCCCGATATTTTTTGTCGGACTTGGGGTCGCTTCACTCAACGCCATCTATGACTATGGCGGCTACAACAATGTCTGCTTCTTTGGTGGTGAGGTGAAGGAGCCCGGACGTAACATTCCGCGGGCGGTCCTCTGGTCGATCGCCGCAGTGGCGGTAATGTACATGATCATGACGGTGACGATCATCGGGGTCGTGCCGTGGCGCGAAGCGATCACCACTGGGACGCTGGCCAACCGGGCCATCGTCGCCGACTTCATTCAGCGGCTCTATGGTTCGAAGGCAGCGACGGTGATGACGGTTCTGATTCTCTGGACGACTTTTGCCTCCGTCTTCGCGGTCATGCTCGGCTACTCAAGAGTTCCATTCGCGGCAGCCGTCGACGGCCGTTTCTTCAGGATATTCGCGCGGTTACACCCGGAGAAGAAGTTCCCGACCTTCTCGCTCGTCTTCACTGGTGTGTCGGCCGCCCTCTGCTGCTGGTTTGAGCTGCCAACGCTGATCACCGCACTGATCGTGATCCAGATTATCGCGCGAGATATGGCTCAGGTCGTCGCGGTCATCCTGATCCGACGCCAGCGTCCGGATATCAGGCTTCCCTTCCGGATGTGGCTCTATCCGCTGCCGGCGCTGATTGCTTTTGGTGGCTGGGTCTATATTCTCAGCACCAATGGATGGCGGATGTTTCTGCTGGGAGCGGGTTTGATGGTGGTCGGGATCCTGGCGTGGCTCGGTCAGTCGTACCGACGATCGGAATGGCCATTCGTGAGGGAGCAGGAGGGATGAGCGGGAAGAGGTGGGAGGTGATCACCTTTGGGGATGTCTTCATCGACCTGGTGA
>JBEGMZ010000324.1:0-3386 GCA_041182745.1 Acidobacteriota bacterium | reverse complement strand
CCTGGGTGCTGATGCAGCTGACAGTTCTGCTCTTTTTTCTTCTCACCATCAGTCCCGTCATCTTTCTCGTGGGGGGAGCGGGCGTCCTTTTGTCGCGGGAAGAGTGGTCAGGGTTGGCCGGTCTGTCGATATTTGCGCTCGCCTTCATTCCGGTTCTGCTGGTTCTCTTTGTGCTCGGAGGACTGTTTCTGCTGGCCGGGCTCAGCCGCGCCGCCATCCGGAGGGCTCAGGGGGAGCAGATAGGCCTCGCCGACCTCTTCTCGGCTGGCGATGCTGTGCCGTCACTGCTCGGCTTCTATCTGCTGCTAGCGGTCACTCTCGCCGTAGTTGGCACGGTCTTCAACTTTGGCGCGGATGAAACGGGCTCTCTCTTCGGGCCCCTCTCGCTCCTTGAACGGTTTACTAGCCTCGCAGTCCTTGGCTTCACTTTCTTCGCTGTTCCCCTGATCGTCGATCGGCGTGCCGGGGTGATGGAAGCGATCCGCCAAAGCATTGCCCTCACTCTCCCGCATTGGCCCATCTACCTGCTGCTCGTATTCGTTATTGAGATACTGAGCGTGCTTGGGCTATTTCTCTTCTTTGTCGGCATAATCATCACGGCCCACTTTCAATGGACGATACCGGCAGTCGCCTACTGTGAAGTCTTTGGTCTGACCCGATACCCATCCGGGAATGTTATTCTCCCCCCTCCGCCTTCAGACTGGTCATCAGTTCCAGCCCCCAAACCCGACGAAGCCGCCCCGGCCCTGCCCACTCCAAATGAGAGTCCAACCCTTCCACTGGCCTGTCCTTCTTGCGGAACAACGCTCGTTCGGATCAGCCGGTTCTGCAGTCAGTGCGGCACCCGCATCGGTGGATGGGACACCGCTCCACCCTCCAATTGACCTGACGCCAATCGTGCTTCCTCACCTTTCACAATCGAGATCGTTCCACTTGCCACTGATTCCACGGGCAGTTCACGAACCGGCCCCTCCAGCAATTGCCAGGCTGATCGACTGCCCAGAACGGCTTATCCGGAGAGAGAAGACGCCCTCCGGCGGTGGCTGGCGCGGAATAGCGAAGAACAGAATTCCGCCTGCCTCCTCACCGGCAGCGAGCTCTCCGGCCCGGCGGAGCGCGATCCGCTCATAGCTCCTGACTGTTTCGCGGTGGGCTTCTACCTGATAGATACGGTTTCCATAGAACTTCATGACTCGTGTCAGCGCCCTTGCCGGTGTCAGGGGCTGGCATTCTGTCCCGGCGCTGTCCTGGAGGAGGTACTCGATCTCCGGCAGCGCCAGCGGCGCCGATCCCCGGTTCGATACCCTCACTTCGACTGCCAGCACTCCGGCCATCGGAAGATTGCCCTCAAACTGTTCCAGTGAACGATCCCCAGCAAGACCACGTGCCTCGATCATCACGTCCCCCAACCTGCCGGTGACAAGATCTCCGGCCGTCTTTACCAGGGGGGAAACACGGTAGAGTTGGCCACATCCCGTCCCCAGTCCCAACAGCAGGAGCACGACCAATCGACCAATATTCGATCGATATCGAAATATCAGAAAATAAATTGCGGCAATGTTATATTTATTTTCGTTCATATACTCTGTCAGGTCTTTGGCCTCTGATTTGGCCTCTGAACGGAACGATCCGCCCGGGGCGAAATCCCGGCGACTCAACCTCCAATGGCGTGGAGGTAAACACCTCGGGGCTGGTATTTTGCAACCTCCTTCTCGAACCGCCCACCCTCTTTGAAGTATATCAGGATGGTCGGGAATTCGTAGAACAAGTCAAAAAATAGATGCTTCATTCAGCCCGGCCTGAACGGCCAGGACGGTCAGTACAGCCAGTACGGATCGGAAACCAATAAACGGCAAGCGGAGGATGAGAGGGCGATGTTCAATCTCAAATTTCAGATCCTGATCAACTTTTTGATCTTTACCCTGTCAGCGATAACCGGTCTCGCCATGAGCTTCGATCCCCAGCGACCGGGCAGTGGAACTGAGACGCCGGCTCCTTCTGGAACGGCGTCGGCGGACGGAACCAGTACCATCGATGCCCAGGAGAAGGTCTCGATCACGGTCTACAACTCTGACATTGGGCTGGTGCGGGATACCCGAACGCTGCGACTTCCCACCGGATCGTCCCGACTTCGCTTCATGGATGTCGCCCAGCAGATCGATCCGACCACGGTCCACATTAAATCGCTCACCGCCCCGACCGACCTCACGGTGGTCGAGCAGAGCTACGAGTTCGACCTTCTCAACCCACAAAAACTGCTCGAAAAGTACGTCGGACGCGAACTGACCCTTGTTCTTCGCCGGCTCGAGAACAGTACCGAGCAGCTCGTTCCGACTTCGGCCACGCTCCTCTCCACTAATGAGGGGCAGGTCTGGCAAATTGGCGGTCAGATCGTTATCAATCCGACCAATATCGCCGAGATCCGATTTGAACGCCTGCCTGCAGATCTGATCGCCAAACCAACTCTCGTCTGGACTCTCGACAACCAGGGACCCCAGTCCCATCGCGTCGAAGCTTCGTATCTTACCGCCGGACTCGACTGGCGTGCCGACTACGTTGTCGTCCTCTCCCGCGGTGATACCCGGGCTGACCTCAATGGCTGGGTGACCATCACCAATAAGAGCGGTACGTCATATCGCAACGCCGAGCTTAAGCTCGTGGCTGGTGATGTCAATCGGGTTCCAAAGAACGCACAGCCTGAAGGGGTAATGGAGGCCAGATTTGCCCGCGTTGCCGCCGCTCCACCCCCGCAGTTCCAGGAAGAGTCACTTTTTGAGTACCACCTCTACACTCTTCAGCGCCCGACGACTGTCAAACAGAACGAGACAAAACAGATCAGCCTCCTCTCCTCCGCCGATATGGCAGTCAGCAAGGAGCTGGTCCTCAATGGTGGAACTCACTACTTTCGTGGATATAACAATCCCGGGGAGTCCGTCAGGGAGAAGATCGGTGTCTTTGTAGAGTTCAAAAATTCAAAGGAGAATAAGCTCGGCCAGCCGCTTCCAGCCGGCATCATGCGCGTCTACCAGTCGGATCAGTCCGGTGCCCAACAGTTCATCGGTGAGAATCAGATTGAACATACCCCAAAGGATGAGGCGGTACGGGTCAAGCTTGGCGATGTCTTTGATGTCGTTGCCGAACGCAAGCAGATCGACTACAAGGCTGTTTCACGTCGCGAGTTTGAGTACGCCTACGAGATCCGCATCCGGAATCACAAGACCGAGCCGGTTACCGTGATTGTCAATGAGCCGATTGGGGGTGATTGGCAGATTCTCAACTCGACTTTTCCTGCCGAGAAGACCTCGGCATCTTCGGCCAGATTCAATGTCCCGATCCCACGCGATGGTGAAGCCGTTCTGAGTTACCGCGTCCGGGTCAGGTACTGA
>JBEGMZ010000323.1:0-7237 GCA_041182745.1 Acidobacteriota bacterium | reverse complement strand
TCGGTGGCATAGAGATCCTGAATGCTCTGGCGATTGACTAGAATCCCGTTGCGGCTCATATATTTGAGAGCGGCAGACAGATCGCCGACGCGCTCGGCTTCTGCTGTACCGCCGAAAGATTCGATCGAGTAACGACCTGACTCATCCCGGCTAATTAGATAGCGGCTCCAGGCCTGAAGATCGAGGACATCAGATGAATACACCCCTTTTTTGTCAGGATTACCGTCCTGATCAAGCCCACCGATCAACGCCGGAAGGATGACTGTCCGGTAGGCAATCAGCGGAAACAGATCGACCTTGTGTTTCTTGTCCAGGAGCCGTGCCAATGGCAATGATTCGGCCTCACCGCCCGAATTGATGATTACAAGAAAGTGTTCCGGGTTCTTTTTGGCCAGTGTACGAATGATCTCCTCGGCCCGGATGGTCGAGAGTGTCGCCCGTTCCTGTGGTTGGGTGGGAATGATCGTTGCGATCTCGAGCAGTCTGCCGTCGTCTTCGTCGACAAGCGATAGCGCAGGGTTCATCTCCTTCCGCCAGACAAAGGTCGTCTCGGCGTGCTCATCATCGATGACCCCACGCAGCCAGTAATGGACAAGAGGCCGTCGATACTCGGTCTGTTTGAGGGAGGTCATCGCCCAGTCGTCGATCCGGGCCGGTTCGAGCGGAGGGCGTACCGGTGGAGCGGGGATGGCCTTGGGATAAGCGTTGATCAGGCCGCGCAGCGAGAGCGGTGAGAGGTCCCCACCGGCAAGGGAGCTGAGCGCCTTCAAGGTCTCGAGGATCTACGGCCTGACACGCTCGACCTTTTTGTATTCGAGTTCCGGACCTTGCCCCTTACGCAGGCTTTTCAGAACATTCTCTTTTGCCGTGAGCTTCTTCTTCCAGATTTTCAGGCCATCTTTTGAATGAGGCCCGGCCGCGATCTCTGTCTTCATCTCGGCTAAATCAATTTCTACCTGGCGGAGAAACTCATTGTGAGCAATGTGTTTCTGCCGGTCGGACTCTGTCGCGTGCAGGGCGGCATCGTTGACCATCACCGTAACTGTCGAAGTGGCGTGCCCGAAGCGATTGATGCGCCCGATCCGCTGGATCATGCTGTCGAGAGACGTTAGGTCACAGAGACCGTGGTCGGCATCGATATTGACCCCGACCTCGGCGCACGATGTGGCGACCAGGTAACGGGTGGCTCCCGGCAGGTCTCGCTGCCGATTCGGCAGGAATGACTTGAACTTATCGGTCTTGACCAGCTCATCACGTTCGGCGCCGCGCATCTCCCCGGTCAGCTTCAGGATTCTGTTATCGGCCTCTGCTTCAACCTCTCGTCGTATCTTCGGGTCAGAGCTACCCAGTTTGGCCATCTCCCGGTCGCCAATGGCCGATCTCAGCCGGTCGGTAATCTCGTTCACCAACTTGACAGTGCTGGCAAAGATGATGATCGATCTGGTGGGTGTCCCGGAATGATCGTTCTCGTAATCGAGCGCGCGGGTAACCATCTTCTCAACCAGATCTGTTTGGACCTCCGTCGGTGAAGCTGGCTTCTCTGGAGATGCAGTTTCGAGGCGGTTGTACCTGATCAACTCGAGTGTTTTTGACGCCTTAAGCCGTTGTTCCGCTATTGGATTCTGGCACTCCCGCGCTTCATCAAGGGCGAGAGTCCGGCTGCCGGGAGTCAGGGTCGCGGAGAGTGACATGACGTAAAACGGTCGGATCGATTGGTATTGTTCTACATACTGACGGACGTCGGTCTGTGTGTCGACGAAGCAAGGGGAGAGATGTGCCTCGTCGATGACGATCAGGCTGTCCTGGCCCAAGAGCCCTGCCTGCAGGCTGCGGTGATTCAGGCCGACTTTGCCGTAGCCGGAGAAGAGTATTCGACTGCCGATCATATCGACTGTGCCGACGATAATCGCTGGCTGAGATGGATCGATGCACCACTGGCGGTTGTCCGCCTTTTGGCCGCGCAGCGTCGAGAGAGCAACCACTGATTCATTCCCGGCTACCGAAGATCCGGCTAGTCGGTCGGCAATCTCTCGAAGCGGACCGGAACCATTTTTACGTACCTCAACCAGCCTATTGATCAGTTCGGTTGCTTCGGTCGTTGCCTGATCGACGATAACCCTTCGATCGACGACATAGACCAGGCGCAGCGGCAGCTTCCGTTCCGGATTACCAATCTGATTGGCGAGGGCGATCAGCCAGACGGCCATGACATTCGTCTTGCCCAATCCTGTTGGAATATCACATACATCTGGAAAATCACCAGAAATCAATCGGGTATAGAGCTGTTCCTGCCAATGAAAAGGTGAGTGGGTGGTTAGCTCACGGAAATATTTATTGAAATCCGACATTCGGCGAGCCTTTCATTTACACGTTTGGAAGAATACCTTCATCGACCACTGGCCAGGTGCTTCTTTAACCAATAATCGAGAAGTTACTAACTACGGCTAAACTGCGGACAATGGGGTATGACGGGGGCTGAAACTACTGGCTATTGTTGCTCAAACACCTCAATCTGACTGAGATTGGCAGTGTGGAATTATTGCTGGCAAAGGGGCAAGCTGAAGCTCTGGTGATCTGATGGCAGCAACTCCGATCACCGAGGCCGGAGTAAACCACATCTAATCAGACATGGCAAGAAAATAATGAGGCTTCCGACTTTTGCGTGGAGAAGCTATAACGTCGCACCGGGCTGAGGGATACTGGAATGAGTGAAGGCACACCACACAGGAATTGTTCGGCCAGGCGTCCGTAATCCACGAATACGTGGTTTTCCTCCAGAGTGCCGGAATCCGGGTGTAGCATACTTTGGACATTTCGTGCCAAAAAGGGGGCCTTTCCACCAGCGCCCCGTTGGGACACGGGGAATGTTCAAAGGAACCAGGGCAGGCACAAGGCCTGCCCCTGCAGTTGCTGTCAATATGGCAGTGGAGAAAGGGGTTTCTGACAGGGAGAGGCTCACGCTAAACCCGGAAGCCCCATCATGTCTGGTAAAGTTTTTTGTCTTGCATACCCGGAGAATCTCATAAATTGTTTGTGCAAAGTTCAGCTGTGGGCCGGAGGCCCGCGCATCCAGGGTGGCGGCCATTCGTGGGGGCAGATTTTGTACCTGTCCAGGTTCCTGCTACACTCCAAAGGTCCGGCCAGAGCGGCGACCAGAAGGATCGCCCCTCCGGATCGCGCGGGAGGTGGTGAAATCAAGCATTAACACAAGACGGGGCCTGCCCGCACCAGATAATCAAAGTACCCTCATCCTCAAAATACTCGACCCTCAAGGAGATCCACATGAAACTATTCTCTCCGGCTACACTTGGAGATATCGTACTCAGCAATCGAATCGTCATGGCCCCCATGACCCGGAGCCGGGCGCTCGGCAGCATCCCCAACAGCCTGATGGCAGACTACTACGGCCAGCGCGCATCGGCTGGACTGATCGTCACCGAGGGAACATCCCCTTCACCCAACGGCCTTGGATATGCGCGCATCCCCGGGATATTTTCCGAGGAGCAGCGGGACGGTTGGCACCTGGTTACCGAAGCTGTTCACGGGCGTGGAGGGCGCATCTTCAGTCAGTTTATGCACGTCGGCCGGGTGGGCAGCCGGCTCAACCTGCCGCCTGGAGCGGAACTGCTGGCTCCCTCGGCTGTCGCTATGAACGGTAAGATCTGGACTGACAGCCAGGGTGAGCAGCCCTACGATCAGCCAAGGGCGATGACCGCCGATGACGTGGCAAACGCCCTCGCCGAGTTCACCCGCGCCGCGACGTTGGCGGTTGAAGCGGGTTTTGATGGTGTTGAGCTGCACGGTGCGAACGGCTACCTGATCAACCAGTTCCTTGATCCGGGCTCGAACCAGCGGGAAGATGACTTCGGCGGTGACGCGCAACGTCGCAATCGCTTCGCCCTCGCTGTGGCGAGGGCCATCATCGGCGCCATCGGTGCTTCACGAACCGCCATTCGCCTCTCTCCATACGGGGTCTTTAACGATATGAGCGGCAACTACGATGGAATTGCCGGACAGTACATCCAACTGGCCACAGACCTTGGTCAACTTGGACTGGCATACCTCCACCTGGTCGATCATTCTGCGATGGGAGCACCGAAGCCGGAGCCGGCAACGATATCGGCCATGACCAGGGCATTCCGTGGCAACGGCGGCGGCGCGGTCATTCTTTCAGGCGGCTATGATCTGGCCCGCGCGGAGGCCGACCTGCAGAGCGGCGCGGCGGACCTGGTCGCTTTTGGAAGGCCGTTTATCGCCAATCCCGATCTTGTCGAGCGGCTCAGAAGCGGAACCCCGCTGGCCGTCCCGGATATGGCCACCTTCTATACTCCCGGGAGAGAGGGCTATACCGACTATCCGGCAAGCTCAAACTGAGACTGGATTGACGCGATCTGTATAAGCGAGTGAGGGGGCGGGCGTCGGCAGGCAAAAAAAGAGAGGTGACCAACAAATGCTGACCACCTCAGTCACAAACTACACACACATCTCTGACACGCCCCGCCCCCGATATTGTTCCATCATTTTTTATCTTTTTAATGAATCTTTCCAGAGCAGGGTGGCTCGGTCGAGTGTGCTCAGGAGGTGGAAGGTGTCAGCAAAAATTATTGGAGTTGAAGTGAAGAGACTATCAGCCGTGCTTCTGGTCACGTTTCTGAACCTGGTTGTCTCCGGTCAGACAGGGGCAAGACCGAACATCCTTTTTATTTTCGCCGATGATCAGCGAGCCGATACCATCGGAGCCCATGGTAACCGCGCTATACAGACCCCGAATATCGACCGGCTGGTCAGATCAGGATTCAGTTTCCGACAAAACCACGTCTTTGGCAGCAACAATGGCGCCGTCTGTGTGCCGAGTCGGGCGATGCTTATGACCGGGCAGACCTGGTTCAAAATCGACACGCTGAAGCTGCAGGATGAGCTGCTGCTGCCCCAGCTGCTGGTCGGGCAGGGGTATGAGACCTTTGCGACGGGAAAATGGCATAACGGAGAGGAGTCGTGGCGGCGGGCATTTCAGCGCGGGAAGGCGGTCATGTTTGGGGGGATGTCGGATCATACGAAGGTACCGGTGAAGGACCTTCACCCGGATGGCCGGCTGAGCGCCGAGCGGACTGGCGAGAAGTTCTCGAGTGAGCTCTTTGCCGACGCGGCGATCGAATATCTGGAGCAGCGTGATCGGGGCCGACCCTTCTTCGCCTACGTCGCCTTCACCGCCCCGCACGATCCGCGTCAGCCGACCGATCGCTGGCGGGAGTACTATGAGAGACGTCTCCCCCCGGCGCCGGTCAACTTTCTGCCGGTGCATCCGTTCGATAACGGGATGGTGCGAAATCTGCGGGATGAGAATCTTGCCGCGTGGCCGCGCGAGGAGCGGGTGATTCGGGAGCAGCTGGCCGAGTACTACGGGTTGCTCTCCCACATGGACGAACAGCTGGGTCGGATCCTGACGGCATTGAAGCGCACCGGGCAGGATCGAAACACCATCATCATCTATGCTGCCGACAACGGGCTGGCGTTGGGAAGCCACGGGCTGCTGGGGAAACAGAGTGTCTATCAGCACAGTGTGCGGGTCCCGCTGATCATCTCCGGCCCGGGAATTCCGAGGGGAGGGTCGAGCGAGGCCCTGACGTACCTGTTCGACATCTTTCCCACCGTCTGTCAGCTGGTCGGGATCGCGCCGCCGAAGGGGCTGGCTGGTCAGAGCCTGGTTCCGCTGGTGCGTGGCGAGCGAGCCTCGATCCGCGAGACAGTATTTCTGCCTTTCCAGAAGATCCAGCGGGCGATACGAGATGAGCGGTGGAAGCTGATCGCCTATCCGCAGATCGGCTACCTGCAGCTCTTCGATCTGCAGCGAGATCCTCACGAGATGGTCGATCTGTATGATCGGCCCGGGATGCGTCGCCACGTCGAGCGGCTGATGGCGCAGATGAAGGAGTGGCAGGAGCGGGTTGGTGACACGCTGGCCATCCCGACCGCACGCCGGCTTCCGGCACCACTCGATCTGTCGGGAGAAGAGCGGAAGCCCGACCAGTGGCAACCGGACTGGATTGTCCGCAAATATTTTGGCCGGGAACAGTAGTGGGCTCGATTCGGTGGGCAGCTGAAGGGTTGGGCAGTCTGAATCGCACCTTGACCGGGCCGCTGGCAATTATTTACTATTACCCCTTTTGATCCATTGCGGAATCGGAATTATCGGGTATTGAGACAAATAACCAGGAGAGAAGAGTATGGGAATTCAAGCGACGCAGATTCGAAAGGGCATGGTGATCATGCACAACGGAGTGCTGCACAAGGTGGTCGAGTTTCATCATCACACGCCGGGAAACCTGCGGGCGATGGTTCAGACGAAGTTGCGAAACCTCAAGTCGGGCAACACGACCGAGCATCGGTATCGTTCGACGGAGGATGTTGATCGGGTCTACCTTGATGAGCAGGAGATGACTTATCTGTACAACGAAGGGGACACCTACTATTTCATGAACACGGAGACCTATGATCAGGTCGGATTGTCGGCGGACGACCTGGGGGATGCGACCGGGTACATGTTGCCGGAGACGGTGATCAAGGTGCAGTTCTACGAGGGAGCGCCGATTGGCATCGACATCCCGCCGGTGGTGGAGTTGGTGGTAGTGGAGACGGAGCCAGAGGTGAAGGGGGCGACGGTGAGCAACGTTGGGAAGCCGGCGAAGTTGGAGACAGGAATCACGATTCAGGTTCCGGCCTTCATCAAGGAGGGGGACAAGATTCGGGTCGACACGACCGAGGGACGATACATGGAGCGGGCGAAGTAGGGGCCGAGGTGAGCTGATGCGCCTACTCTACAGTGTGCTGCTGGGGCTGGTGGCGTTGCTGCTGCTGCCATACCTTTTCTGGCAGGGGCTGGCGAAAGGGAAGAGCCTTGGCCATCTGCGAGAGCGGTTTGGTGGTGAAGGCGGAGAGTGGCGTGGAAGAGGAGGGCGAGTCGTCTGGCTCCACGCGGTCTCGGTGGGAGAGGCGCTGGCGGCGCGGCCGCTCTGTCAGGAGTTGAAGCGGCGCTATCCGGATTTGCGTCTCTTTGTAACGACGACGACGGTGACGGGGCAGGCAGTGGCGAAGGCGCAGTTGAGGGAGGCGGAGCTGGTAGGTTACTTTCCGTTCGACTGGGGTTTTGCCGTCAGGCGGGTGATTGATCGAATTGGGCCGGAGCTGGTGATTCTGATGGAGTCGGAGCTCTGGCTCAATTTTTTGAGTGAGTGTGATG
>JBEGMZ010000322.1:0-3682 GCA_041182745.1 Acidobacteriota bacterium | reverse complement strand
CTGCAATCGAACGCCGGCGGCGCTGATCAGCAGCCCGCCACAGAAACAGGCACAGCTCACAACCATCGTTCTTCGCGGTCCGCTCCGCTCCACCCATTTGCCGCAGAACGCCGCCGAGAGGCCAAGCATACAGAGCGCGATGGAGTAGATCCATCCAACCATCGGAATCGTCCATCCAGGAGCCGTCCGGGTCAGGGGAACGTTGAAGACCGAGAAACCGTAGACCTCACCGATACAGATATGAACGGCCATCGCCGCTGGTGGAATCAGCCAGCGATTAAATTCGGCACCCGCAACTGTTCGCTCCCGGGAAAGAATCTTCATGACATTACGACATCACTGGTGGACGTTATCGGCGCTCAGTTTCCGACCGGTCTGGTTCTTGGCTTTGTGAGATCGACACGGTCAAAGACAACTCCCTTCACGTCGACCGCTTCGATCGTTGCTGTTCCATCCGCGCGCAGCTCGACGTGAAAAAGATGGTTTCGTGGCTCTGCCTTTGCCAGCCACCATCCGACCTCAGGCGATGGAACCTCACGCGGCTGCACTCCCCACGCCCCGTCACCAAGGAAGAGCAGCCCATTCTCATCATCCCGCTTGTGATTGCGCAGCCGGTGGGTTCGCTTGAAGTTGTGATGGTCATTCTCGAAGAGCGCGGTCACACCATACCTCTCAAAGTGCGGAATCCAGCTGGCCCGGATGGCAACCGACTGCCTCGCATCGTATGGCAGTCCACCCTTCGGGGCCTTGGTCGTCCCGTAGGCCGGATAGTGATAGAAGCCGAAGAGAAACTGCTGACCGGGCCGCTTCGCCAGGGTCTCACCAAGCCAGTCCGCCTGCGCACCATCTATCGGCTGAGTATGACCAGAGTCGAGCGCGATGACCGAAAGGTACTGGCCAAAGTCAAGCACATAGTTCGATCTCCCTTCTGGTGTGGCAAACAGGCTGTAGAAGAATGGCGCATCATCGGGAACCCGACCATTGTATCCTCCCTTGACTTCGTGGTTGCCAATCCCGATGACGAAGGGAATGATCCGCCGATCCTTCCCCATGCTGTTCTTCATCCACGACTGAAGCCAGTCGACCCAGCGGGTCGCCGCGACTCCGTTAGCATAGGCAAGATCGCCACCCAGCATGGCAAAGTCCGGATCGAGCGCGCCAGCCCTTCTGTTCATCGCGTCGACCATCTCCCGGCTGTGCATCATATCCCCGCCAGAAACGAACCTCACCGGCCGCGACAGTGACCCGGGCATGGTTCGGAACCGCCAGCCGTCGGTCTCCTTCGCCGGTGGCTTCCCGATACCGAATTCATAACTCGTGTCCGGGGCGAGTCCGGTCAGCTCCACCCGGCGAACCTGAAGCGTCGAGACTCCAGCCCGCGTATGTGTCCCCTCGGCCGAGAGCCACTCCGTCGTCCCCTGCCGCCGGTACCAGACAGTCCGACTGCTCCCTTCAAAGAGATCGACCCAGTTGACGGTCATCGTCGTCGCCGGATCCCCTTTCCAGGTCAGATAAACTCCCACCAGATCCTGGCCCAGCGCCGAACAGGTCAACACCAGACTGCAAACGACGAGCAGCAATACCGCCCGTAGCCCCCTGACTGGTCGTGGTTCCCGGACTTTAACCGATCCCATCATCAGGTCACTCCTCTTCTTCAAGCGCATACTCCTTCAGCTCTTCAAGCGTCGCGTATCGCAGCGTCCCCTCGTGGGTCGCCTCCAGCTTTACCAGTGGCGCCGCACCCGCATTGTAGGCCTCTTTCCAACGCGCCGCACAGACACACCAGCAATCCCCAGGCTTCAGCCCGGGAAAGTTGAAAGCCGGCATCGGCGTCACCAGGTCATTCCCCTGCGCAACGCTGAAGTCGAGGAACTCCTTCGTCACTTTCGTACAGACCGTGTGGACTCCGGCATCCTGTGGCCCGGTGTCACACTTGCCATTGCGATAGAACCCTGTCAGGGGTTTCATCGAACAGGTCTCCAAATCTCCTCCCAGCACATTCCGTGCTGGCCGCTTCTTTCCATTGCCGTTGTAAAAAGTCATAACTTTTCCTGGTTCAGAATTGACGTACCCACAGTTTATTCAACCTTTGCGCTTCATCGGTTTGGCCTGCAGCATACGAAAAAATGTGCCGGTTGTCCATGATCGGGCCTGAGAGTGTTTTCGGTCCTGCGGGGCACCACGCTTCAGCCTCACTTTATGCACACTGTGTCGCCAACTGTCGATGTCATTCGATCTCTCGAACCTATCTACTTTGTGATGGAGTGGAGTAATGGAGGAGTTTGATTCGAGCTGACACCCTGACAACCCGGGCTTCCAGATCAGGCCGACTGACACTTCTCGTCAGCGAGCACAGCCTCAATTGGCCTCCAGCCATTAAGCTGAAAAGCACCTGCGTGTCAGTGCGATGTTGGCGTTCACCCGTTGTTCTTCTTCCAGACACATAAAATTGAGGTGGTCAGTTCAACCTGACCACCTCGATCACAAACCGCACACTATCACCAAACAAACTAAACTCTTTCGCGCCCGGTAACTGATTAAACAACATCGCTCTACCGGCGCCAGCACCATTCGTACCAGTCTGAATAACGCAATTCCGACCCGGTTCGTGGATTAAGATAACTATTTCCAGAAAAGCCTGGCTGCAAGCAGCCCGTAAATTGTGGTGGGGTGAATATTCAGATCTTAACCAGGCGCGGCGGGGAGTCTCAGTAGTACCTGGATCGGGGATGAGGGAGGGCGCTGATGGGGCACCCGTCAATCTCTGACGGCATCAACGCACAAATGAATGTCTGACTAATACTCGACCTTCTGCGGTGTCTTACGCCCCTGCAGGCGTCCGGAGTCGACTGCTGACAGCGCGAGCTGCAACTTCTGCTCTACCGCCTTCAGCTCGCGGCTGATGCGTGGCCGCCGATTCTGGATGTCACGCGGGTCGGTGAGACCATCAATCTTGACAACGATCTCGTCGAGAGTCTCTTCATTTCGACGCAACTCAAGCAATCTCTTCTCGCGATCACTCAGACGGCTGAAGGCCTGCTGCAACGCCAGTTTCCCATCTGCGGTATCAACCGATCGCTCATGCTCAATCGCCACAAAATCCATATACTCGACGCGGTCGGTATCACGCCATTGCCTTCGCAGCATATCGATATGGAGGTGTCTTAAAACACCACCAGCCCAGCTGACCACCGACGCCCCGTGACGACCGCTGTACTTTCGGATCTTGTTTGGCAAGCGCAGGAAAAACTCCGACAGAAGCTCGTCTGCCTCGATCGCCGAGTGGCGACACATCCACTTAGTTGTCCGTCCAAGGCTGCTGAGAAACGCCGGGTTATTAACCAGGTTCTGATAGGCCTGCAGGTTACCGCTGGCCGCAGCCAATGCCATTCTTGTCAGTTCATGATGTGGTGATACTTCACGTATCTCCGCCGTACTGCTCTCGATCTCATAATTCTGATAAAAGTGTGTGTGCATAGTTCGTGTCTCCATGTGTGTCCGACCTCCTCTGATCCATAACTCGATACTTCAGGATCAGCAAAGTGACATCTGACTCACCTCTCACACTTCCGGCGAGATGGTGGTCTTGTCCTGTTTTGTCAACTACTGAAGCTCTCTCCTGTCTCCTCGGGCAAACCGGAGTGACTAACCTGCTTCAGCCATCTTCAGGACCTCTCTCAAT
>JBEGMZ010000321.1:0-4639 GCA_041182745.1 Acidobacteriota bacterium | reverse complement strand
AGACCGGTCGATGTCCGGATCATTGGAGCCACCAATCAAAATCTTGAGGAACTGGTTACGGCCGGACAGTTTCGAGCTGACCTTTTTTACCGTCTTAGCGTTCTGACTATCCGGCTTCCCCCGCTTCGCGAGCGCGGAGCCGCTGATATTGCGCTCCTCACCCAACATCTTCTGGCCCGGTGTGCGAAGGGAAGAGAGATCAGGATCAGTGAGCAGGCACTCGATCTGCTTCTAAGGTATCCGTGGCCAGGTAATGTCCGCGAACTAGAGAATACCATTGCTCATGCCGCAGCTGTCTGCACCGATAACCTGATTACCGGCGACAACCTTCCACCACGGATCATCGAGCGCGCGCTGCCACCAGCCAACCCGACCACCGCTGAGGCTGCCCTCGGTACTCTGATCGAGGATCGTCCCCCACTCGCCGAGCTCGAACGTCGATATGCGAAGCTGATCCTCGCTGAGACTGATGGCAATAAGACACGCGCCGCCGAGATCCTCGGCATTGATCGGCGAACCGTCTACCGACTTCTCGAAATTCACGAGGGAGCAGAGAGCCGACTGAGCGGTGACCATGCCGAATGACCGACATTCGCTCCAACCAACCGCCAACCTGACGGTGATTATGATTGGCCTCTTGATGGTCGCCATCGTTACCTGGTGGGTTCCCGCACTGACCCTCGCCTCACACAACCTGCTCTTTCGCCTGCGCGGAACGATCACGCCCTTGAGTGAGATCACAATTCTGGCCATCGACGATCAGAGTCTTCAGCAGATCGGCCCCTGGCCCTGGCCGCGATCCGTGATGGCTGAAGTGATCGATCGCCTTACTGCACTCAAGCCTCGCGCTATCGGACTCGATGTCTTGTACGCAGAAACTCCTGACACCGCACCAGATCTGGAGCCCAATCTGGAACTGGCCCGAGCGGTGGCGAAAAATGGCCGGGTGGTGATGCCAGCTCAACTCTATGATCGCCCCTCACCATCGGGCCGGCCAGCCATCTCCTGGCTTCGTCCGGCACCTCTCTTTGCCGACCAGGCTGCGGTGCTTGGACACGTTCACGTCGCTCCTGGCATCGATGGAATGGTTAGAAGCGTTCAGCTGAGTAAGGCCAGCGACCAGGGAGAAAGGCTCTGGGCCTTTGCCATTGAGGTAATTCGACTGGCCGATGGAATTGATGAAGCAGAGATCGTCGAACTTCCCGGCTCAATTCGTGTCGGAGGATATCGAATCCCGGTCATCGATCCGGCGAGCCCTTCCACTACTGCCGGGGTCACAGTTATTCGTTCAAACGAGATGCCGATCAACTTTGCCGGCAGCGCTGGTACCTTCCGCACGCTCAGTATCTCCGATCTCCTCGCTGATAAAGTTGAAGCGCACCTTCTTCGTGATCAGCTGGTTCTGATCGGCGCCACCGCCCAGTCGATGGGCGATTCGAGAATCGCTCCGTTTACCCATTTCGGAGATGATCCTCTCCAGGGAGGCCGGGAGATGCCGGGAGTGGAGATTCACGCCAACATCATTAACACTATCCGTGCCCGGCTCAATTTTCGAACTGTTACGGAGTCGACCGGTCTTCTCTCTGCACTTCTCTCAATGCTCCTCACGCTGCTCGTGGTCACCTTCCTCGACGGCTGGCGACAGATCATCGCCCTTGGTCTCCTCCTCGCGGCCATAATCACAGGCAGCTATCTCGCCTTTGCTCGCCTTCTAATTCTCCCACCGCTTGTCGAAATGGTGACCGGCTTCACGGTCGTCATTCCATTTCTCATCAATCGCTCACTTGTCCTGAGCCGTGAACTTGATACCAGACTGGCAGCACTTGCCGCCAGTGCGCCAGGACTCCTCAGTGATCCCACCTCCACATCCCGATCGACCGCTGACCGGAGAGGAATTAAACTTCCATACGGCTTCCGTTGGAAGCTGCAGACCGTTGAAAGCCTGACCACACGCCTGCTCGCCCGCGTCGGATTTATCAACCGCGTTCTCTCAAGCATGGGGGAGGGGGTGATCGTCACTGATCTCGATGGTCGGATAATTCTCTCGAACCAGGTGGCCGATGAATTCTTCCTCACAACTCTTGCTCGTGAAGCCCAGCCTCTTTTGCTTATCGACCTGCTTGGATCGTCCGGACATCTTCACCCCAGCGCCCTGCCAGCACTGATTCAGAAGGTTATCGCGCGTGAGGTCGTTCAACTCGACTACACTATCGAATCAGTTCCTCCGCGCCACCTCACCATTTTCCTGTCAGCCCTCGTAGCCTCGGCTGAATCGGAAGGGTTACGAGTGATCGACAAGTCCGATCAGGACGCAAAGGGCGTGGTCGTGGGGATGGTTCTGCTTCTCTCCGATGTCACCAAACGGGTTGAACTTGATCGCCTCAAAACTGAAACCGTTCAGCTGGTCTCGCACGAATTGCGCGCCCCGCTCAGTTCAATCCACGCCCTGAGTGAAGTTCTGCTAAAATTTTCAGTCTCTCCAGACGAGTCGAGAGAGATGCTCGCAACGATCAACTCTGAAGCGAGACGTCTGGGTGAAACCATCAGCCTCTATCTTGATCTCAATCGACTCGAATCAGGCGCGCGGCCACTCAACTGCGTACCGACAGATCTGCCGCTTCTCATCTCGACGGTCTGCCGCCTTCTGACCGCAACTGCCACCCAAAAGCAGATCCGGATTGTTGAAGACCCGGATTCTGAGCTGCCAAGGCTCACCGTCGACCCGATACTCCTCTCCCACGCGCTGACCAACCTACTCTCCAACGCCATTAAATACAGTCCGCCTCGGACGACGGTTCGGATCGGTGCCCATCTGAAGACCGATGAATTGCAACACATCTGCCTCACCGTTCGCGATCAGGGTTACGGCATCCCACCCGAGGTCGGTGAACGCATCTTTGAGCGGTTCTACCGACTCGATCGTGATCATACTTCAGGAGTTGTCGGCTCCGGCCTTGGACTTGCCCTTGTCAGGGAGATCGCTGAACGCCACGGTGGATCGGTCACCTTCCACTCTCTTCCGGAAGGGGGCACTGAATTCACTCTCTCCATCCCACTAACCGTACATCGTCGCCACACTCAAGACTGAACCCCGGATAGCATTGTAGGTAATTGTCACAGGACTGAACCCAGGCGAGAGGCGCTGGCAGCAAACTGTGGCAAATAATAGGCTTGGCAGGCAAGGATGTCTCTTTGAATATCTGGTACACGGATTGCTTTACCAGTAGTCGGATTGACGATGTCGATTACGGTCATCAACCGTCGCGCTATCGTCACCCTGCGGGGAGCGACCTGAGAATATGCTCCCCGTCAACAGGAGAGAATCAAATGAAGGAGAAATGCAATATGAATAACAGTCTGAAAAGTATCGCCCTCTCATGCGTCCTTGTGTTAGGAAGCGCCACGATGGCTCTCGGTCAGGGGAGGACACCTGATCCGCTGGCGGCTCTCAAGCGGGCGATCTCGCAGGCTTCCGCTCCGGCACTCTCCACCGCCCAGGAGACGGCCCTGACTACCCTCATTACCGAGTATCGGGAGTCGCTGCCCAATGATGAGGAGGAGACCATCGCCACCGCTCGCGAAGCACTCGACGCATCCATTCTCGCCGGTGACCTCGCAGCGGCGCAGGTTCAGATAACGATTATCGCCTCCCGGGTCGCTCAGATTCAGGACGCGCGAATGGTCGCTGAAGCCAAACTTGCTATCGGCTCGATTGCGGTCCTCAAGAGTGGAGGTCAGTACACTCCACTGGTGACCAAGTACGGCACTGACCGGGTTCTTCAGCTCGTCACCTTGTCCGGCCCTGGCGACAGGCCCGGCGGTGGTCGCCGCTAAAAAGTACTGAACGTACTTTTCATCCTATAAAACCGTAGCAGGAGGAGCTCCGATGCGGACTCCTCCTGCTCTAACGCCATTCAGCAATCGGCTTACCCTTCACGATCTTCAGTGTCAAGACCTCAAACTTTGTCGGATCAATCGCCTCCCACTCTACCGACCCACCTTCCTTGTCTTCAATGCGCAAATCCCATAGCTTCGACCCAGCCTTTGGGTGAAACTCAATATCAATATCCTCCCCATCACGGAGAATATCGTCCTCCATTATGTCTTCTCCCCAATCATCAGAATCGTGACTGGAGATGTGAATCGCATGGATGTTGATACCTGTCCGGTTCTCAAGCCGAAAGTCCAGCTTGGGATTCTGTCCTCCCCACACTCCAACAACTGGAAAAGAGACCAGGAAAATGATCGACAAGCAGAATCTGACCACGGTGAAACCTCCACATTGTGCGAGCCAATATATCAAACCAGCCAAGTAGATTCTCGCTTCAAAGCTTTGTCAAGATGAGGGTTCCTGCTACAATCGGCCCCACTAGGCAATCCTGCCTATTCAAAGAGAGATCAACGGAGGCAAAGCTATGGGTAACTGTAAGAGAAATGCCACGGGCAATTCCACGCGCCGCCAGTTCATCCGGCAATCGGTCGCGGCCGGCCTCGCCCTTGGGGCGCCGGCATATGTCCGTGGGAGAGGGCTCAACGACAAACTGAACCTCGCCATCATTGGGGCAGGCGGAAGAGGCGGCTCCAATCTGAAGGATGTCGAATCCGAGAACATCGCCATTCTCTGCGATGTGAGTGAGGA
>JBEGMZ010000320.1:0-4152 GCA_041182745.1 Acidobacteriota bacterium | reverse complement strand
AATCATCAGCAACCCACCCGACCAGCCGGCCCGACTAATCGATGCTCCGGCGCGGGTCGATCATCCGCAACCCCCTCGCCTTCAGCACCCGGTAACAGTCAGGAAGATCGAAGCGGGTCAGAATACCTGGAACGACGCACGAGAGTGGGCAACGGTACTCCCCGGTTGCGGCGATATCAGCGTAAGAGGTCAGTGGCTCTTTCAGAGTGACCCTGGTCACGTGGCTGCTGATGACCGCGGCAAACGTGGCCGGAAGCGTTCCGCGCCCCTTCGCGATCAGATGGATCTCGCGATGACCGTAGCTGACCAGCCAGTCAATGACCGAAAGGAGGTCGTGCGTCCGGCGCCCGACGAGAGGCTCGTCGAGCATCAATGAGAAGCCAGCGTAAAGGTACTCGCTGCCATAGGGAGCGTCAAATCGATCCTCGCCCGCAGTGTTTGGGATCGACTCGCCGGTACCGCGAAGATCGCAGGCGTAGGCGTTCGCATCCGGGTCGCCGGCAATCTCGTCACGGATCAGCGGCTCCGCGCGCAGCTCACCATCGCTCGAGTGATGCGCGACGTAGAGAATTGTCCGTGCGGATCCCGGCAATGGACGTGAATAGTGGCTCTGATCGGCGAGACGATAGACGATCGCCTGTATACCCGGTTCCGTCTCAACAGCGTAGGAGGTGAACTGCCGGCGTGGGAACTGGCGCTGGCGCAGCTCGCGCAGAATACGGGCGTCGGGAGGTCCCGACCGCGCCGGCAGACGGAGCAGGCGCTCAATCTCTCCCGGCAGCTCCGTCGCGGGCGTTGGTACACGTTCCTTTGCCAGCCTCCCGGCTCTCTCTGCCGTGAAGGAGAAGACCGTCCGTGAACCCAGTGCCCTTACCTCTCCGCCTGGCGTTACCTGCAACGTCGCGTCTTTCTCAAGCAGGATCTCCGGCTCGGCCTCGATCCGCTCTTTCTGCCCGGTATGGCGATGAAACCAGCGGTACATCGCTTCGCGGTTCTCCCTCGTGTAACCGTGGTAGGTCGGACCAATGAAGAGCGCGATATTCTCCGGCGCGCCGAAGAGAGTATAGAGCCGCTTCAGTCGGCCATAGGCCTCCTCCGCTCCACGGACATCAAAGTAGTCCTTCTCCTTTGCGAGCAGGATGACCGGCCGTGGTGCCATCGCGGCGATAAAGTCGTCATAATCGAGGCCGTTGGCGAGAGCACGTGGCGGATACTGTTCGCTGTCCTGGGGAAGCTCGTTCTCGATGTTCCGTCGCAGCGTGGTGACAAAGCAACCTGGAGCAGCCATCGCCCAACGATCATCGAGTCCGCAGAGCCAGGTCGTCACCGTACCTCCGCCAGAGTTGCCGGTGACTCCGATGCGCTGCGGATCGACCTCCGGGCGCGTCTCAAGGTAGTCAAGGGCGCGGATTGCGTCCCACGCCCGCCACAAGGCGAAGTTCTCTCCCACCAGCAACTGCTGGTTTCCAAGATGGAGATGTTCACCCACTCCGACACCCATCCGCGATCCGCCCTGACCATCGGGATACTGCAATCGTTCGCCCTGCCCGATCGGGTCGATGATCAAGACGACGTAACCGAGTCTCGCCAGCCCCTGCGTGAACGACTGGTAAGTATCGATCGCCTTTCCATTGTTTGAATGGCCACAGGTGGCAATGATGCCGGGCAACCGCCCGACTCTCCCCTTCGGCAGGTAGAGATTGCCGGTGACCATCAATCCCGGGCGGCTCTCGAAGAGCACCTTTTCAATCCGGTAGCTCTCGCGCTCGACCGTCCCAGTAGTTCGAACCCTGAGGGGGGTCCGCTCCGGCAATGGTCCAAAGCAGTCGCGAATGCGCGCTCGAATGTCACGCTGATAGGCAAGGGCATCAGCCCGGTTCTTCAACCCTGACTTTCGGGCCAGTCCGGTGCTCTCAATCTGCCGCACTCGCCCCACGTAATACTCCTGAAGCATCCGTGGAAAGCGGTTGAGCAAGGCCGGTTCCGGCGGCGCGGACTGCGAGTAACCGGTCAGTATCATCCCCGCCCCACCCTGGCTCGCCAGTCCCAGCCAGTCTCGCCGCGTCAACCCACCGCTCCAGTACTCTCTCGACATCGTCCGGCCCCTCCTTCTTTACTGATGATGGTGGAATGTACCGCAAACTGTTATAAACTGAAGATGGGGGACGGTTGAAACCTGATCCTTACGTTCACGATCATTGGTTGGTCAGATTAAATAAGGCCCGGAGAAGATCTCATGAGCGGAATCGAGTACTTGATGACCATCGCGCTGGGGCCGGCTCTCTACCTGCAGGGGCGATACGTGCGGCGCCGCATTCCACGCCTGCCGGAGCCGCGAGGTGAGCGGTCTGGCCGCCTCGTGGCCGAGATCGATACCGCCACACCGCTAAGGATGCTCATCGCCGGCGACTCGGCCGCCGCCGGTGTCGGAGCCAACTCGCAGGATGAGGCGCTCTCCGGAAGACTGCTGGCCGAGCTGAGCGGTGACCATGGCCTCGAATGGCGACTCGAGGCCCGCACCGGTGCGACTACCCGTCAGACAATCTCACGGCTTGGGCGGCTCATCCGCACTGGCCAACCCGCATTCGACCTCCTGATCACCTCACTCGGAGTCAACGATGTCACCGCCAACGTCGGCCTGAGCCAATGGCTGGCCAGCCAGCGCGAACTTCGCCAATTGGCCCGTGAGCGGCTGGGGGTAAGACTCCTCATCATCACCTCTGTACCGCCAATCGGGCTCTTCCCGGCGCTACCCCATCCACTCCGCTGGTATCTTGGCCAACGTGCCGATCGATTCAATACCTGCCTCGCCGAAGATCTCCAGTCCGAAGACGATGCCTGCTTCCTCGATCTCCGATTTTCGCTCGACCCGGCCCTGATGGCTGTTGACGGCTTTCATCCCGGCCCAGTGATCTATGCTGAATGGGCGCGGCGCGCCGCCAGCCTCATTCGTGCCAACCACTCCCGTCTCCAGCGTCAGCCTCAAACCCCTGATTTATGAAGTCAAACATTCCGTTGCTCTGTCCAGATTCTGCGCCTCCGCATATAATCGGCTCTACCATCGGACAGCGCTGTCCGTCCATTCCAAACAATACCGAAAGGACGCAAATCCTATGAAGCGTGCGGTCTTCCTTGCACTATTAACCTTGACGATCTTCTCACCTGCCCTGGCCCAGGCCCGCTACGATCTGCTGATTCGGGGTGGTCACGTTATCGATCCAAAGAACAATATCGATGGTCCATCTGATGTCGCAATCAAGGATGGAGCGATCGCCGCCGTGGCGAAGACGATCGAGCCGGCCCTCGCCACGCGGGTTGTCGATGCCAAAGGGCTCTATGTCACACCGGGGCTGATCGACATGCACGTCCATCTCTACACCGGCACCGGCTTGAAGACGCTCACCGGCGACCAGAGCGTCTACCCTGACGGCTTCAGCTTTCGCGCCTGCACGACAACCATGGCCGATGCCGGCAGCTCCGGCTGGCGCAACTTCGAAGACTTCAAACAACGGGTCATCGATCGCTTCAAGACGCGCGTCTTCGCCTTCGTCAACATTGTCGGTGATGGTATGAACGGCAAGAACGAGCAGGACGTCAGCTCGATGGACTCGAAGGCGGCCGCAGCCATCGCCAAAAAACATCCTGAGACGGTGGTCGGGTTCAAGACTGCCCATTATGCCGGCCCCGACTGGAGCGCCGTCGACCGTGTCCTCGAAGCCGGACGGATGGCCAATCTGCCCGTCATGGTCGACTATGGCATCGTCGTTCCCGAACGTCCCCACGAAGAGTTCTACCTGAAGAAGATGCGCCCGGGTGATATCTACACCCACGTCTGGCGCAAGTTCGACCCGACGATCGACGAGAAGGGCAAGGTTCGCCCCTACCTCTTCGCCGCACAGAAACGCGGCGTCATCTTCGATGTTGGACACGGCGCGGGCAGCTTCATTTGGCGCTACGCCGTCCCATCAATGGAGCAGGGCTTCATCCCCGACTCGATCTCGACTGACCTCCACACCGGCAGCATGAATGCCGGGATGAAGGACATCGTCAATGTGATGTCAAAGATGATCAACCTCAACATGCCGCTCAAAGAGGTGATCCTCAAATCGACCTGGCATCCGGCGAAGTTCATCCACCGTGAGAAGTTTGGTC
>JBEGMZ010000319.1:0-5918 GCA_041182745.1 Acidobacteriota bacterium | reverse complement strand
CAATCAGGCGAATGCTGGGGTGCTGTAAGAGCTTCCGGTATAGAGTGAAGGTGGCTTCTTCCTGACTGTTATTCTCGATAATAAGGATTTCAAAGTTTTGATATGTTGATTTTTCAATAATTGAGTTGACACATAACTCGAGATCACTGGAGTGGTCACAATTTGGAATGATGATGCTTACGAGGGTTGACTTATCAAAAGCATATGAAATTCGATAGCTGGTTGGCATAAAGGCCTGGGTGACAGAACCTTCGATCTGCATTCGTCGAAGATGGCTTTCGAGAGCCTTTATGCCGGACTCGGTTGCATAATCCTTCTCGCTAAGGGCAAAGGCGGTTGACCCGGGAATTGCTCGCCAGTGATACAAGATTTTCGGACAGTGGGCGATGACTCTCGCTTTTTCTGTGACTCTCAGAATGAGGTCGTAATCCTGGGCCCCTTCGAATCCTGCTTCAAGCCATCCGACTTCACTGCCCACACTTCGACGAATGACCAGGAAATGTGGCATGTAGTTTATGCTGCGCAGATAATCACCGTTGAATGAAGGCTTAAAGAATGGCCCATAACGCTCCTTTCCGTCAGCACTTATTTTGTCTTCATCGCTGTAGACCATATCAATGAGAGGATTTTGAGCCAGCACTACAGCAATTTCAAACAGTGCAAACGGTGCGAGCAGATCGTCATGATCGAGAAATCCAATAAAATCGCCTGAAGAGATATTGATGGCCGCATTTGTGTTACCGGAGATTCCCAGATTGCTGTCAAGGTGAACGACTTTGATGCGGGGGTTACTCCTTGCGAACTCATCGACAAGCTGGCGAATCTCTCTATTTTCAGGACTCCCATTGGCGATACACAACTCCCAGTTATCGTAGGTCTGAGAAATAACTGACTGAATAGTAGCTTTCAGGATCCCGATTGGAGTGTTGTAGATGGGGGTTATGATGCTGATCAGGGGACGATTGCTTGACAGTCGGCTCGACTGTCGTTGGGTTTCCAGATCTTTTCGTGATGGTTCGTTTCTGGCAATCCAAGACTGATACGGGTCACGACTGGTAAAACGAGATCTTATTTTTTCCATCACGACTTTGATGCCCTGGCGCCGCCAGGTCCGCAGAGCGCGATGGCTAACTCGGATCACTTTTTCAAGACGGCCGTTGCACGGAATGATCCAGACCCGTGTGCGCTGTATAATTCTGGCCAACTTCCAGGTATTGCTTTGGTAGATGTCAGTTAGTTGTCTGTTCCTGTCAGTGAGGCTCTGATTGAGCCGAGCAAGGTCCGCTTCAATTTCGACCTGCCAGGCACGACGTTCGATGGATTTGTTGGTACTGGGAGAGAGTGTAGAGCTGATTGCGAAGCGCAGACTTTCTTGCCACTCTGGAACAGTCAATCCGAACGTCGTTTCAAAATAGCTTGAATCGAGGACGGTGTAAGCAGGTCGTTTCGCGATGGTTGGAAAATCATCGGTTCTGATGGGGATGATTTCCTGAAATTGGATTCCGCGAGCCTGGCCATAGAGTGTAAGAATGGTCTGGGCCCATTCGAGGCGGCTGGTTGAGCCTCTTCCGGCAAGGTGGTAAAGACCACTGTGCGAAGCGAGCCAATCAGGACCAAGTGCAAGAGATTTCATTAGTGCCAGCGTGGTCAGCTCAGCTAGTACCGCCGTCCAAGTCGGGCTGCCAGCGAGGCCATCGGCAACACGTAAGAGTTCTCTTTCACGGGTCCAGTAGCAGAAACCAACCAGAGAGTTGGACGGTGTTGAGTTGTCACCACAAAGCGCTTCTGTTTCACGGGCCCAGCGCAGCACTTTCGGAACGAAGCCGCCACCGTGCAGGCTGTATACCCAGCCGGAGCGAAAGATGAGATGTTGACCACCAACCGACTGAATCGCCTGTTCTCCCTCCATCCGGCTTCTTCCATATTGATTGAGAGGGTTGGGCGGATCCGTTTCCTTATAGGCGCGGTCGAGCGAGCCGTCGAAGACAAAATCGGTCGAGTAGTGGACAAGTGGGATACCTGACCTGGCAGCCTCTTCAGCCAGAATGGCCGGAGTGTCACGATTGATGGTGAATGCCAGCTGCGGACTGATCTCAGCACCATCGATATCATTGCAGCCCGCGGCATTGACAATCAGCGATGGGCGAAGGTCCGCCACCATGCCGCGTATGCTGTTCGGCTGTGAAAGATCGACCTCTTCACGGTCGATAGCGGTCACTTTGCCAAGCAGAGCAAGTGTTCTTCGCAGCTCTCTCCCCAGCCGACCATTTTTCCCAAGCAATAATATTCGATTCATCGGAACGTCTCCAACTTGCTGCCCGTAAGATCTGGCAGTTAGTAGCTATGATCTGTATCTCTACGATTCGCTCACTCCTGGAGCGGATAAATAGCACCCCGGCCATCGAAGGATTGGCATAAGAGGTTGGCTGGTAAATACTCGATAACTTGCTATAACAGGCACGATCGTTGGCGGCAGTTGCCTGCCGCTCATCTTTGCTAAATTACTGACGGAGATTTTCGCTATTTGAAGTTCAGTAAGCCAGTGCCTGATTGGTGAAAAATCGCGGATCCGCTGGCGACCATTCAAAGTCGCACCATCCCTGCTCTTATGAAAATAAACTGGTCACCCACTGATGTTAAGCTATATAGTATTATCACTCGCTCGATTGTCAAGATTTTCAACTGGAATCGTTGATCCTTTTTCAGTTGGTGGGCGAGGTGTTCAGCATTTCATCAGAATTTCTTGCTGAGTAGGGGCATCGTTCCTGAGAACAGGACGAGAATTCGTCCTGGGTGGCTGGGTAAGAAATGCTGTGAAAAGGGGTATGGTGGGTATACTTTATTAAATATTGTCGGTGGTGACGGTGCGGAATAGAAGGCCAAAAAGCGAAACTCGCGCTGCACGTTTGAAGGGTATTGAGGGGGGAGTTCGGAGGGACGCGTCGGTAGGATAGTGGAGTAGGAGACGAACGATGCGTTTGAAGGGGTTTCAACGTGCAGCGCGAGCGATCTTCAAGCGTGGCGAGTTTCGCCACGCTTGCTGGTATATTCCAACTCTTTTTTTCGGCCTCGTCTTGACCCCGATTGGTTCGGGATGGCCGGAGTTGGTTTTTAAAGAGCAGAAGGATTATCTCCCTCTTCCTGCTTACGCTGTATAGAGAAGCAAGCCTCGTGCCACAGTCGTCTGTTAGGTGGCATTATCTCGAAAGTGTTGAGTCCACAGTAGATAGCGGTTTATGGTCCAATGATGCATTGATGGCACACCGATGCAGAGTTTCTAATGACACCGGCAGTTGACATGCCCGTTGTCAGTTGTAAGCTCGCTTGTCTTCTAATGTTGACAGGATGAAGCGATCGCATTGAACAAAGGGAGCCGGGAGAGAGGCAAGGATGGAAAGGATGGAAAGGATGGAAAGCATGGTCAGACTGGTGAGGCCATTAAGATGGATAATGGCACTGAGCCTGGGTTTGGTAGTGCTGGTGGCCGCAGCGTCGGGGTCGGTGGCGGACAGGGATCTGGCGCGCCTCTTTGCAGAGGCCGGTGTGACCGGAACCATTGTGATTGAGCGGGCCGATGGTAAGGCTCGTTACGTCCACAATGCAGCACGTGCCGGGCGGGCGCTGCCGGTGGCATCGACCTTCAAGATCTTCAACTCCCTGATCGCACTTGAGGAGAGGGTGATAGCCGGAGCGGACGACATCTTCAAGTGGGATGGAAAGATCCATTCGATTCAGGACTGGAACCGAGACCAGACGTTGCGTAGTGCATATCGAGTCTCCTGTGTCTGGTGTTACCAGGAGCTGGCGCGCCGCATCGGTTCGGAGAGGTATCGGCAGCACCTTCGGCGGGCAGGGTATGGCAGTCTCAGCGAGCCGTTCAACCTGACCCGCTTCTGGATTGACGGGTCACTCCGTCTCAGTGCCCACGATCAGGTCACCTTTTTGCGGCGTCTGATTGATCGATCCCTTCCCTACCGTGCGGAGAGCTACGAGACGCTCCGCGAATTGATGCTGGTCAATTCAGGCCCGCAAATTGCATATCGACTTAGAGCGAAGACCGGCTGGTCGACAATCGGGACGCCCGGTGTTGGCTGGTATGTAGGTTATGTCGAAACGCACAAAGATGTCTGGATCTTTGCCCTTAATATTGATGTCAAGAGCGAGAAGGATCTCCCGGTGCGGATCGATCTGGCACGGGCGGCGTTGCGGGTGAAGGGGATATTGCCTGAGTGATGGTGTTCTCCAGATCCGGCAAGGAGGCTGGCGACAGAGTCGGTCAGAGTCGTGAGAGGTCCGGCTGCCCCCGAGACACTGACAGATATTTCTTCCCACCAGGCCGGATCTTTCCACTCTCAGTGAAAATTGGATATATAATGATTTTCTCGTTTTCCGGTGAGACGATTTTCCGGTGAGACGAGGAGGAGTTGATTTTGAACGGAGCGCTGGAGCGCCAAAGAGAGAAGAGTTCTGCGCCAACGACTATGCCAATAGAGCCGCGACAAGGTGAGATAATCGGGCCGTACCGCCTGATGGAGCGGATCGGCTCCGGTCAGTTTGGCGAGGTGTGGAAGGCGCAGAAGTACGAGATGATTGCACCGCCCTGTGCGATCAAGTTTCCAACCGGTCGCCGGAGTGACGTTGAGTCGGTGATGCGCGAGGCGAAGGTGTGGATGCGGGCGAGTGGTCATCCGAACGTCGTGACGATGATCGAAGCCGGGATCTACGATGGCCAGCTGATCATCGTCAGCGAGTATGTCCAGACGGGGTCACTGCTTGACTGGCTGGAAAGGCATGGAGGTCGGGCGCCATCGACCGAGGTGGCGGTGGAGATGATGATCGGCATTCTCTCCGGGCTTGAGCATCTGCACCAGCAGGAGATCATTCACCGAGATCTGAAGCCGGCCAACATCCTGTTGCAGATGGAGACTCCGCGCCTGGCCGATTTTGGACTGGCCCGGGTGCTCAATTCGATGTCGAATAGCATGACCGTTGCCGGATCGCTGCCCTACATGGCGCCTGAGACCTTCCGCAAGGTCAGAACGGAGCAGACCGATCTCTGGGCGGCGGGGGTGATCTTCTACGAGATGCTGACGGGAAGGCTGCCGTTCAATGGTGATGATCTGGCTTCCACAATGGGGATGGTGATCAATCAGCCGGTTCCGCCGCTGCCGGATCTCCTGCAGGAGCGGTTTGGGGCAATCATCGAGCGGGCGCTTGAGAAGGACATGAGTCGGCGCTATCGGACTGCCGGGCAGATGCGGGATGCGTTGCGGGCCGTCAGCCAGCGGGTTGAGAAGGCTCCCGCTCCAACCGGGCAGGTGCCAGGCAGGTTTATGACGCTGATCACGGGACTGCTGGCATCACGTCCGCAGTCGGTTCCCGAGCCCGATCCGAACGCGGTGCGAGAGGATCTTGGGAATGGGGTCGCCATAGAGATGATCCGTATTCCCGGAGGCCGCTTTCTGATGGGGTCGGTACGCCGGAGTGACTCGATCTTCAATGACGAAGGGCCGCCGCACGAGGTGAGGGTACGCGAGTTTCTGATCGGTCGTTACCCGGTTACCCAGGCGGAGTGGAAGGCGGTCATGACGAGCAACCCAAGTTATTTCAAGGGAGATCGGCTGCCGGTTGAGAACGTGAGCTGGGAGGAGGCGCGGGAGTTCTGTCGCAAGCTCAACGAGAAAGTGGGTCTGAGTGGCGCTGCCGGATACCGGCTGCCGAGCGAAGCGGAGTGGGAGTATGCCGCGCGGGCCGGCACGACGACCGACTACGCTTTTGGCGATTCGATCAACACCGACCTCGTAAACTACGATGCGAGCCAATCATCCGAGCGGCGCAAGGGGCGCTATCGTGGCAAGACGGTTGAAGTGGGGACGCTCGGCACTCCAAATTCCTGGGGATTGTACGATATGCACGGC
>JBEGMZ010000318.1:0-12828 GCA_041182745.1 Acidobacteriota bacterium | reverse complement strand
TCATCGATGGTGAACAGATGCGACAGGTCCTCGTCAACCTGATCGGAAACGCCCTCGAGTTCATCGCTCTCTCGCCCGACGAGCAGCGGCTCCTCATCAGCACCCGTCACGTGCGCGAGCGCCAGATGGTGGAGCTGGTCGTCTCTGATACCGGACCGGGCATTCCCATTGAGCACCGTGAGCGGATCTTCGACCCCTATTTTTCGACCCGCAAACGCGGTACCGGCCTTGGGCTCGCCATCGTCAGCCGGATCATCGCCGAACACCATGGCCGGATTCGTGTCTTCGAAAACCACCCCCACGGAGCCACTTTTATGATTGAGTTGCCACTGGCGACCATCGACGCAGGCGGGCCCGAGGCGTTATAGTAATTTTCTTCGAGTCGACACCGCAGCACTGGGAGATGCCGATTGGGAGATGGCGAGTCGAAATGGCCCCCAATCAGGGACCTGTTGAAATGTTGTTGTTCCGGTCTTGGCTGTGCCCGCTTAGTTCTCTCAACCGACCGAATCCACAACCACAGAATCTGAAGCCAGATGGCGTCGAGGCGAAGAGATCTGATTTCGTTCAGTTAAGATGTCACGATGGTGAATACCCAGGAACTATGGCCCACTCAATCCTCATTGTCGATGATGAACCCGGCATTCGCCAGTCCCTGACAGGCGTTCTGGAAGATGAGGGCTTCGAGGTCTCGACTGTTGAAAGCGGCGAAGAGTGCCTGAAAGTCCTCGAGAAGCGACTCTACTCCTGCGTTCTGCTCGATGTCTGGCTTCCCGGCATCGATGGGATCGAGACCCTCAAGCAGCTCAGGGCCATTTCGCCGGATCTCTGCGTTATCATGATCTCCGGCCACGGCACAATCGAAACGGCAGTCCGGGCGACCCGGCTTGGCGCGTACGATTTTATCGAAAAGCCCCTCTCAATCGAAAAGACACTTCTGGCGGTCAGAAACGCACTCCGACAGCGCGAACTCGAATCGACCAACCTGGAGCTGCTCGAACGGCTTGAGACCGGTTATGCCATGATTGGCGACTCCATGCCGATGCGTGCTCTTCGCCAGCAGATTGCCTTCGCCGCTCCTACCAGTGGCCGCATTCTCGTCCACGGTGAGTCGGGAACCGGCAAGGAGCTGGTAGCCCGCACTCTTCACGCCCAATCCCGCCGGGCGTCGCGTCCATTTATTGAGTTCAACTGTGCCGCCATCCCAGAAGAGCTGGTTGAGTCGGAGCTGTTTGGCCACGTCCGTGGCGCCTTTACCGGCGCCACCCAGGCGCGGCGCGGCACGTTCGAACGGGCTGATGGTGCGACCCTCTTTCTTGACGAGATTGGCGATATGAGCCTCAAAACGCAGTCGAAGGTGCTCCGCGTTCTTGAGGAACAGAGCTTCGAGCCGGTTGGCTCCGAATCTGCCGTCCAGGTTGATGTCCGGGTCATCGCCGCCACCAACAAGAGGCTCGAAGCCGAGATTGAACGAGGACTCTTCCGGGCAGACCTCTTCTACCGGCTCAATGTCATTCCGTTCGAGATCCCCCCGCTTCGCGATCGCCGTGAGGATATCCCTCTTCTGACCGACCATTTCAATCAGGAGTTCTCGCGTGTCAACCGTCGGGAGCCAAAGCAGTTCACCCCTGATGCGATTGAACGGATGCAGAGTTACAACTGGCCGGGAAATGTCCGCGAGCTGCGTAATACCATCGAACGCGTCATTATTATGCATACCCATCGACTTGTCGTCGCCGATGATCTGCCTTTTCTCGGCGCCGATCAACCGCCGGCCTCAAGTTACAGCTTCGACTCCTATCGCGAGGCGGCTGAGGCGTATGAACGTGAATACATTCTCCGCAAACTCGCTGAGACCGATGGCAATATCACTCGGACCGCCGAGATCCTTGGTATCGACCGGAGTCACCTCTACCGCCGCATGAAGGCTCTCAGTATCAACCGGCCCTGATTCGCTCGTCACATCTCAAAACCGGATCCCTTCCACCATTTGCAATTTAGTTCGTGTCTTTTGTACACTGAGTCTTCGTGTTACTTTTACACTAAGGTCGGTTAAAGTAGTTGAAATGGTTAAAGTAGTTGAAATGGTTGAAATAGTTGAAATGGTTGAAATAGTTGAAATAGTTGAGGCAGGGATGAGAGACAGGGGCGGGAGAGGCGGCCGGAGATAAAAGTACCCAAAACCAACCGGCGAGTCGGGAATATCGAAGCGGTCGAAAAAGAGGATTCGACTACGGTGAGAGGAAAGAGAAAACTGTCGGGAAGAGGGCAGACGGTAACCGGAGGATTGGAAGCGATGGGCGAAAAGAGAGAATCACGGACAATCAATGAGTATCTGGCGCTCGAGGCGGATGAGATCCACGCCCGGATTGAGGCGGCGCGCCGGACGCTCGGCTCAAGGCTGGTGGTGCTGGGGCATCACTATCAGCGGGATGATGTGATCTGCCACTCGGATCTGCAGGGAGATTCGTACCGCCTATCCGAGCAGGCTGCCCGCCATTCGGAAGCGGAGTATATCGTCTTTTGTGGCGTTCATTTTATGGCTGAGTCGGCCGATATTCTGAGCGGTGGGCACCAGCAGGTGATCCTGCCGGATCTCGCCGCCGGCTGTTCGATGGCCGACATGGCAACCCGGGACCAGGTTGAGACGGCCTGGGAACAGATGGCAGCCATCGGAGTCAGTGACCTCCTGCCGGTGACATACATGAACTCGAGCGCGGCCATCAAGGCATTTTGTGGAGAGCACGGTGGGGTCGTCTGCACCTCATCCAATGCCCTCTCTCTCTTTCACTGGGCCTTTGCGCGACGCAGCAAGCTCTTCTTCTTTCCGGATGAGCACCTAGGTCGTAACACCGGCATTCAGTTTGGCATTCCCCTCGACGAGATGGTGGTCTGGGATCCCCGGCTCGAGCTGGGTGGAAACACCCCGGCGCAGTTACAGCGGGCAAGAATCATCCTCTGGAAGGGGTTCTGCTCGGTTCACGGCCGGTTCCTCCCCCGTCACGTCGATGAGCGACGGGCGGAGTACCCCGGAATCAAGATCCTGGTACACCCGGAATGCCGGCATGAAGTAGTTGCAAAAGCCGATTTCAGCGGTTCGACGGAGTATATCATCAGGCTGCTGGAGGAAGCGCCCCCTGGAAGTCGCTGGGCGGTTGGAACCGAAATCAACCTCGTCAATCGGCTCGCCAACCGCCATCCGGACAAGTTGATCACGCTGCTCGCCCCGGATCTCTGTATGTGCGCGACGATGTTCCGGATCGCTCCCGAGAACCTCGGCTGGGCACTTGAGAACCTGGTGGATGGGCACGTCGTCAACCAGATTTCCGTCGACCAGCAGACTGCCCAGTGGGCGCGTGTGGCCCTCGATCGGATGCTGACCATCCACTGAGTGTGACCGGGTGGAGGGTGCCGCCCTCGCGCTCAGTGCGGCTGTCCGGGTGATGGCGTGCGCTGCAGATATTCGATGAAGAGTATCGCCAGCAGAAGGTCAACCAGAGCTGGAAGAAAGGCGACCCGGCTCAGGCGTCCCTCGCTGAAGGCAGTCGCCTGGACGGTAAAAAAGAGTAACTTCGAGATCACTCCGAGCCAGGCAAAGTCGCGAAAGCGGATCGGATCGACGGCGATCAGCGCATAGGCAATCCCCCACGTCGCGACGCTCGAGAAGAGTGCCCGGGCCAGTAATGTCGCCGCCGGATCGGCGATCCGCATCCGCTCAAGAATGGCTGCCGGGCGCACCAGTATCGTCAACGCTCCCAGAAGATTGAACACGGCGGCCGTCCCGAAGAGTATCCGATCATAGATCATCGCTCAAATCTCCTCCCTCCTTCACGTCGATCAGTTCATCAGGGTAGAGGATCCAGATCGCCTCGTCTTCATCAACCTGAACCGGGTAGGTGGTCACACAGAGATGCGTGGCAATCGTCGACTCACCGGTTCGCAGGTTGAAGTCGAAGCAGTGCCACGGACAGAAGACCTTATCCGATTCAAGATAACCCTCGCTCAGAGGGGCGCCACGATGCGGACAAAGGTCGTTGATCGCGAAATATTGAGCGCCGTCAGGACCGCACCGAAAGATCGCGATCCGATCCCGCCCCAGCTCGATCGGCAGCCCTCCGCTGGCCGGGAGATCCGCCACCGTCGCAACTTTGTAGTAGCTCATTGAATGGCTCCTTTAGTTCAATTCCGTGTCGTCGATGTCGAAAAACTCAATTATTCTCTTGCGCTAAATTCAAAGCTGGATAATATACCAGCAGCCATCCCGATCAAACGGTCAGCCACCTTCAGCTATGACCTCCAACTTTAAATCTCAATCCTTGAGGAGGAATATTGCCATGAGCAAGAACCATACGGGTCTGATCGCCCTTTTGATCGGTCTTGTCACCCTGTTCTCCACGATCGTTTCAGGTCAGGAGAAGGGAATCCCGGCCCAGGCCAGCCGGCAGGCCGGCACTCCCGCCACCAGCGGGGGCACCAGGTCGGCGAGCCGGACCGACGCCGAGATCCAGAGCTGCATCCAGGGAAAATTGGCCGCTTCTGAGAAGCTGAGGGTTCAGGAATTTATTGTGACCGTCAGCAACAGTGAAGCCACCTTTACCGGTTCGGCGCGAAACGCCGGAAGCAAAGGCGCAGCGACCCGAATCGGGCAGAGCTGTGGTGCGGTAAAAATTGTCAACAACATAACCGCTCCGGCCATTCCACGACCGGCGAAGCCAGCCGAGGGACGAACCAGCCTCTAGTCATCTTCGCAGGTCGTTGACTTCCACGCGGGATGATCCGGTCTGACGGCGGGATCACTATCCGGCTGATTCCCCTCGGCGGGCTCCAATCAACCCGCGTGGATCTATCTTACAAATCTTCTCACCAGCGTGTCGCAGGGAGGGTTTGCAGACCAGGCTTAAAGACACGGCTTACAGATCCGACTTATAGTGAATCTTATTGTGGATAAGGATCGCCGGGCCGTACGATCCGGATCCGATGGTCAGTGAATTTAAAGTGTGCACCTGGCAGGTCGATCTTCGGCATGTGGCACGACGTACAGTCCCTGCTGCCCACCCGGCAGAGCCGTGGCTTGCCTGCTGAAACCGATCGGGACGGCTGGTGACAGGATCGACAAGTGGTGTCGTAGTGGGCAGAATTTCGTTTGAGAGGCTCGTGCGGACTGTGGCATCCAAGGCAACTGATTCTTCGATCATCAGAGTAGCAACTGCTGCCGAAGAGTCGATACGGCTGGAAACGCACATTGAACATTCCATCTTCGGCGTTTCTGGTCATCACCTCTTCCGCTCCGCGGTGGCACGCGCCGCAGAACTCCTGACTGATCTCGTCGCCGCTCAGAGTACCCGGATTGAAGATCAGGTTACGATTTGGCCGACCGGCGCGACCGGCGGCGATATGTCCACCCCCTGGACCGTGGCATGACTCGCAGGTGACGCCTGGAATCAACTTCTCGAGCCGGAGCGTGGAGTGTGAGACCGCGTTGGTAGAGTGGCAGCCGAAGCATTGCGTAACCTCATCCCGTGTGAGCCGGCGACCCAGAGCTTCAGGCAGGGTGCGCGGACTTGTGCCCCTGTATCCGAGCGTCAGATCGAGGCCGGCGATGTCAAGGTAGTAACTGACCCGGCTCTCATAATATTCACCCTCGTGACGGAGGATATAGGTCTGTCCGGCCCGACCCTGACCAAAACTGAAAAGGATCGGTTCACGGATTGAACGAGCTCCATCGCTCACCAGATAGAAGCTCTGATCGCCGTCGCGGGTAATGGAGAAGTTGAACGTTCCATCGCGGTAAGTGAGACCAGGGTTGGCGACCAGCTTCATAGCGGTGGAGGCCGGTTCAAGAGCTGCACTCATCGGATTGTGGGCATAAGCGGCAGACTCGCGGCGATGGCACTCGGCGCAGGCCGCTGAGCCGGCGAGGACGGTGCCGGGTGGTGTGCGAGTCGGAACCCACTTTCCCGGACCCACCTGGTCGCTGGTCTGGCGAAGGTGTGCGCGGTCTGTCTGGCCACCAACACCCGGGCGGGAGGCTCTGGTGTCGGTCAGCGCACAGAGGATCCCAAGTGCCAGCACCAGCACGCAGACAGCGCCCTGCCTCCGGCGATCGACTCTCTTCGCTGATCTTAACAGTGGCTTGTCGGTCATCGCAGTCATCTCAGTCAGGGTTGATGGTTGAGCAGGGGGTTGTTCGCTTCCGCTGCCGTTGAGCTTCGTACCTGCTCGCCGGTCAGACGGGCAAGCGCCTCCTTTTCGCGACGGGCGTCAGCCGGGCGCCCCAGCCGAAAGTAGAGCCGTGATAACAGAACCCTCCCCGGACGATAGCGGGGAGCGAGTACGGTCAGTCGTTCGGCGAGCGGCAGCGCCGAGTTCAGCTGGCGTCGAGTGTAGTGCAGCCGGGCGAGCTGATAGAGAAGACCGGGATCGTCAGGTCGGCGATCGAGGGCCCACTTCAGTAGCGGCTCCGCTTCGTCGAGGCGGCCCTCCTCGCGGTAGAGCCAGCCGAGCCGCGAGGTGGCCTCAATATTGTCACGGTTGGTCGCCAACTCATCGGCATAGGCGGCAATCGCGGCTTCGCGGTTTCCGGCCAGCAGCCAGGCGGCGCCAAGGCGAATCCGCGCTGCTGAGAGTCCTGGGTTGAGCCGGAGCGCTTCGCTCAGGTTGGAGATTGCGGACTGGAGGTCACGCCGGGCGAGTGCGTAGGAGCCACGGACGAGTCCCGCCTCGGCGGTTGGAATCTCCCGAAAGATGGTGCGGACCAGGTCGCCGGCACGCTCAATCTTTGCCGGAAGACCGCTGTCGAGACAGGCCAGCGCGAGCAGGTGCGCCACTGACACATCTCCCGGCTCGGTCGTGTGGACCGCTTCAAGGTGGACAATCGCCTGGTTCAGTTCGCGCAGCTCATAGTGGCTGATACCAAGCAGCAGTCGGGATTGTGTATGGTTGGGATAGATCTCTCTCACCATCGTCAACTGTGTTATCACGTCGCGGAACTGGCGTAGCTGGAAGTGGGCGATCCCAAGATTGAGCCTGATGCGGGCTTCGTTCGGTCTGAGGGTGAGCGCCCGGCGGTAGTGGATGACCGCCTCGTCATATCGCCCAAGTCGCGCACAGACGACCCCGAGATTGGACAATATGTCGATGCGATCTGGCGCCAGGCGCAGGGCCGCCTCGTAGGCCTGCCGGGCCCGACCCGGATCTCCACTCTGTTGAAGCTCAACCCCGCGCCGAAAAAGGCTCTCAGCCTGCGGCTCGGTCATCGGATCCTGCCAGCCGGATATTACAAAAAAGAGAATAGTGACGATACCGGAGATCATTTGCTTGGATCGGTGCTTGTATCAGATTCGAACGGACGTTGTTGATCGGGAACCGACCACGAAACCGGATGATAACAAAATCTCATCCCGCACGAAACGGAGTCCGACCAACCTCGTATCTCTGTCGGACCCGGCGCGGTGCGCGGTTGTGGAGGTGTCCTTCTGACCGAACCTGCCGCTGGAGCGTCGAATGGTGGAATATTTTTGCCAGGACGGTACGGCTCCGCTGGCGGCTGCTTCCATTCGGAAGCGACCGAAATATAATTGTCAGATGCAACTGACAGACCTTTTCAACCTATCGCTGATCGGGCACTCCGGGGTGACGGCATTGGAGTACGAGGATGCCGTTGGTGGACATTCAACGCTCACCTTTGGCGAGATCGATGCGCGCAGCAATCGGGTCGCCCGTCTGTTGCGAGATCGTGGCTTCGCGACCGGCGACCGGCTTGGCATCTTTCTTGCGAACCGGGTCGAGTTCATCGATCTGGTACTTGCCTGTGTCAAGCTTGGCGTGATCGTTGTGCCAATCAATATCCTCTATCGGCAGCGCGAGCTATCTCATATCGTCGCCGATGCCGAGCCAAAGTTGGTGGTGACAACCCTCGACTCTCGCTCACTGCTGCCCGAAGGAGCTGGTTTCCTTGATGTCGATGAGGTCAGAGCGGTCGCTTCAAAACCGGAGGTGGTGCCGAGCGTCCGGTTGCCGCTCGATGGTGACACCCCGGCGGCGATTGTCTACACTTCTGGCACTACCGGACGCTCAAAGGGCGCCGTACTGACGCACAACAATCTCGCCGCCAACGCGCTCAGTCTTCTCACCTGCTGGCGCATTACGCGCGAAGATCGCTACCTCGCCGTTCTGCCACTTTTTCACGTCCACGGACTTGGAAACGGACTCTTGACCTGGTTGATTGGTGGCACGCTGATGAGGCTTGTCGAGCGATTCGATATCGAACGTATCCCGGCAATCTGCGAAGAGTTTCAGCCGACCCTCTTCTTTGGTGTTCCGACGATCTATGTTCGCCTGCTCGAGCTGCCTGACCATCTCGCCTGCCAGATCGGTCCGCGGATGCGACTGTTTGTCTGTGGATCGGCCCCGCTTCCAGGCCACATTCTGACGTCTTTCGAGGAGAAGTACGGTCACCGTATTCTTGAGCGGTACGGAATGAGTGAAACCCTGATGAATATCAGTAATCCGTATGAAGGGGAGCGGCGTCCTGGCAGCGTCGGCTTTCCGTTACCGGGGATATCGGTACGGGTGGTTGACGACGAGGGGCACGACGTGCCGGACGGAGCGGTTGGTGAACTCCTTGTTCGCGGCCCCAATGTGTTTGCCGGATACTGGCGGCAGCCGGAAGCGACAGCTCAGGCCTTTCTTCCACCCGGAGTTGCGAGCGGGTGGTTTCGTACCGGCGACCTCGCCGAACGAGCAGCTGACGGATACTACACACTGCGCGGTCGTCGGAATGACCTTATCATCTCTGGTGGTTTCAACATCTACCCGCGTGAGATCGAGGAACTGCTGCTCGAGTATCCCGGAGTCCACGATGCTGTCGTCTGTGGTCAGCCGGATAAGCGGCGCGGCGAGATCCCGGTCGCCTATCTCGTCTCGGATCGATCGATCGATCCCGGTGCGCTCGAGGATTTCTGCCGTCGCTCGCTGGCGTCTTTCAAATTGCCGCGCTCATTCATCCGCGTTGAGTCTTTGCCCCGGAACGCGATGGGTAAAGTGATGAAGCACCTTCTTCCACTCGAGTCACTCTGAAATAACGGCAGATCAAGGACGGCTCAAATAAGACCGGAATCGGAGAATCGTATGAACGGTGCACTGCTCTCCCTGCTGGCCCTGTTGGTGGCGATCATCGTGTCGATGATCTCACAACGTAATGTTGGCCTGATTGCTCTTGCGCTGGCCTGGCTGATTGGGGTCTACGTCGCCGGACTCAGCGCTGATCAGGTCATGGCCGGGTTTCCCGTCTCACTTCTCTTGACGGTTACCGGTGTTACGCTGCTCTTCGCCTGCGCCGAGGAGAATGGAACGCTGAAGGTTCTTGCCGCACAGGTGGTTCGGCTCGCCCGTGGACAACGCTGGACGCTTCCAATACTCTTTTTTCTGATCGCTGCGCTGGTCTCGATGGTTGGTCCGGGATCAATCTCGAGCGTCGCGCTCCTGATCCCGCTGGCTGGGGTGATTGGCGAACGTGCCCGCATTCCCTGGTTTCTGATCGCGCTGATGGTTACCAATGGGGCCAATTCGGGTAACCTCTCACCAATCAGTTCGGTCGGGGTGGTCGCCAACAGCCGGATGGCAGCGGTCGGGCTGGGCGGTCACGAGTGGCTGGTCTTCGCCTCCAACTTCCTCGCACACGCCGTTGTCGCACTGGTCGCCTTTCTGATCCTGGGTGGATGGCGCAGACTCGGACCAGATGCGGAAGGAGCTCCGTTGGCTGAGACCGGACAGCCGACCGTTGACCATCGTCACCGCGTAACGATCCTGATCATCGGGTGCTGGATAGTTGGCGTGATCTTCTTCAGGCTGACCCTTGGGTTGAGCGCCTTTGCCGCCTCGGCACTCATTCTGATTCTGCGTGCCAGCGATGAACGCGAAGCAATCAGGCTTGTACCCTGGAATGTTGTCCTTATGGTCACTGGCGTCGCCACCCTGATCGCTCTGATGGAGCGAACCGGTGGTCTTGATCTCTTCACTACTCTCCTCGCCCGTCTGGCCACGCCTGGTACGGTTAATGGTGTAATGGCGCTGATTGCCGGAATAATATCGACCTACAGCAGCACTTCCGGAGTTGTTCTCCCGGCCTTTCTTCCCACTGTTCCGGGCCTTGTCGAGCGAATCGGTGGTGGTGATCCGCTCGCCGTTGCGCTCAGTATCAACGTTGGCTCGGCGCTCGTCGATGTCTCTCCCCTCTCCACTCTTGGTGCGATGTGCGTCGCTGCCGTCAGGAACCCTGAAGAGTCCCGCCGACTCTTCAATCAGCTGCTGGTCTGGGGAATCTCCATGATCATTGTCGGTGCGATCATCTGCCACCTTTTTGCCGGCTGGTTTGCGAAATCAGGGTTGTAGGTCGACCGTGGTTGGTCATCCCTGCCGACTTCCATAATAAAGTGGCAGGAATGGAGACGTTAAACCAGGATGCGGTTGGGATTGGCGGTAACCTGATGATCACCGGGTTCTCCGGGCCCGATTTTTATCTTGCTCTTGGCGGTCGGAATTATATATATTCGGAGTGTTCCGAAGGTCGGACCATTTCCGGCCGTCACGTCTTGTGAGGCTACCATGCACCACCATCGATCCAACTCACAACTCTTCGCCAGGCTGACGTACCCTCTCTTTCTGGTCGTCTTGATAGCTATTGGCGAAAGGATCGCAGTGGCGCAGCAGCGGCCCCTGATAACAGAAGATATCGAGATCGTCTCGCCCGGGTCGGTCCGGTTTGAGCTTGGCCTCGATTTTCAACAGGATCGAAACTTTCCCCTCTCGGGTCTCAACGGCGATCTCAGTCGCCTTGGAGTCGTCTCCCTTACCATGGGGCTTGCTCCCAACGTCGAGGTTGAGTACGGTGGGGTCATTCAGAACTTTCTAAGCATCAACCGCCAGTACCGGCCCGCCGCCATCCCCTTGCGCCTCACTCCAGCGACCAACTCAACCCGCGGTTTTGGAGATTTCTATATGGCGACCAAGATCAAGATGCGCTCTGAAACGAAGAAGATGCCGGCGATCGGTTCGCGGTTTGGTGTCGAGATGCCAAATTCTGACCAGTCACGAGGCATCGGTCTGAACCAGATCAATCTCTTCTCAACCATCATTGCCGGCAAGACCTTTGGGCGGCTGCGGATCTATGGGAATGTCGGTCTCGGCATATACACCGCTCCGCTCGAGCTTTTTACTCAGAACGATATGATCTTGTACGGCGTGGCCGCCACTTACCGTTGGTCCGACCGGCTCACTCTGGCCGGTGAAGTTCAGGGGCGTGCCAACACCCGGCGCAGCATCCCGCGCGGAACCGAGTCAGAGGGTGCGGCGCGGATCGGAGCCCGTATCAGGGCTGCCGGGCTGACCTGGGATGTGGCGGGAATTCGTGGTTTAAATCGCGACGATGCCCGAACCGGAATCAGTATTGGCCTCACTTACGAGGCTTTCCTGCTTCACCCGGCCCGGTGATCTCCACAGACCAACTGATTTCTTGACTTCTCATTAGAAATGGTATTCAATCAGGGCCGTTAGTGTAGTTCGACTGGTTGCCATTCCCCCGTAATTGCCCCGGTTGGTCACCTTTCCAGGTGTCTGACCAAATCCCCGTAAATAATATTGCCAGTTCTGCCCAGTGTTTCGCACTGGTGGATCTCATTGCAGTCTGATGCCATTCGACGGTGGCTGTCTATCCGGCTCGATAGAGTTCGGCTGATTAGATTTCGGCTGATTGGAAAGACAGCCCTGTCGAGGTGAGGTTGGTCGGCTGACTGGCGGCACTTCGAAAAAGGCTGTTGCGACGGTCCTTTTCAGTGAGATGGTCCATATTTGTAGTGAGTGAAGCGTCTCTATGTGGAAATCAGCAGGCAGAAGGGGAATCACTCTTCAGACGGTGATTGATGAGTCGATCCTTCGGATTAGATCAGGCGGTACAATGAAGTTGTGGATTGTAAGAACAGGTCTCCTTCTGACGGTGGCCGTGACACTGGCTACCGGACACCGTGGAATTGCGATGAATGTCGGTCGGCTGATGGCTGAGTTCAGAGCGTTCGGCTTCTCCCCGTTTCTCTTGACGCCGTTGCAGGTCGGGCCTGGTAATCGAATGGTGATCTCGACCATCGCCGGGGGTGGTTTCAGCGTTGGTTCACCAGTGACCGCGGCTCCGATCGCGCAGCCGACGGGAGTAGTGCTCGATCCGAAAGGTCGTGGCTACTACATTCTGGACGAGCGCGATGGTTCTGGAATGATCAGGTTTGTCAACACTTCGACGTCAGTGCAGACGATCGCCCGGGTCAATATCGAGCCAGGGACAATCAATCTGGTGGCGGGAGGTGGAACCGGAAGTGAGAGTCTGCCGGCACGGGAGGTTGACCTCGGCCAGATCACCGGCCTGGCGGTCGATCCAACTGGAGATGCGATATACATTCTGACTCCGCTCACGGCCTCAATCAGAGTGCTGAATGTCGGAGCCGAAAACTTTAGCCTGCCGCGGCGGGTGATACCACCAGGGAGGATTGCGACTATCTTCACTGGCACCGGGGCTGAGGCGCGAAGCCTGGCCGTCAGTCCAGAACGTCGAGTTTTTTACACTGCCATCGCCTCAGGGCAATTTTCAAGGCTGGTTTGTGCGGTTGATCTTAGGAGTGACAGCCCGACAGAGATCATCTATGCCGGCAACAGCAATACGATGACCAGTCTTGGTGACGAAGGACCGGCAACCGAAGCTCGAATCATCAACCCGCTCGGAGTGGCAACGGACAGAGATGGTAACCTATACATCGCGGAAGCCGGAGATTCCCGGACCAACCC
>JBEGMZ010000317.1:0-2509 GCA_041182745.1 Acidobacteriota bacterium | reverse complement strand
TCGATGTTCAGTTGGAATGGAGTCCACCGGCTCATTCGTCCTGATCTGTCAATGGTCGCGATCCGCCGGATCATTCGCGGCTCGATCCTCGTGCTCGGCCTGCTGGCCGTCTTGCTGGCCCTCAAGGTGCAGAGTGTGCAGGCCCTCTGGTTCTTCACCAGCGATCTGGTCTTTGTCCTCCTCTTCCCCCAGCTGCTCTGGGCGCTCTACGACCCGCAGGCCAACCGCTTCGGCTCAATCGCGGCCTTCCTCGTCTCGCTCGTTTTGCGCATTGGCGGCGGAGAGCCGCTCTTCGGTATTCCTCCGACGATCCCCTACCCGGAGTTGTTCGTTGCGCTGATCCCGGCAGGTCTGATCGATCTTCAGACGTCGTGGATCGCTCAATGGTACGACCCGGTGACTGGAGCGCTCCTCTTTCCCTTCAAGGTTCTGGCCGCGGTGGTTGGGCTGCTGCTGCTCCCAATCATCTCGCGTCTGACGGCCCGGATCGATCCGCCGCGACCATTACAGCGCCTCGAATCGATCCCCCCAACTTCCGGAAACTGAATATGGCTACCAAGAGTGAACTCATTCGCGCCTGGAGCGTCCATCTCTATACCGCCTCCGGGATGGTCGTTGCCGCCGTCATGGCCTGGGCGATCGTGAGCGGTGGCGCGAATGGATTTCGGCTGGCGATTGGCATGATGATCCTCGCCACATTGATCGATGCGACCGATGGCACTCTGGCCCGCCGCTGGCGGGTTCGCGAGGTCATTCCCGGTTTTGATGGCCGTCGTCTGGACGATATCATTGACTACCAGACCTACACCTCACTGCCCATTCTCTTTATCTGGCGCACCGGAACCGTCCCGGACGCTTATGGCTGGTGGCTGCTCGTGCCGCTTCTGGCCAGCCTCTATGGATTCGCCCAGACCGACGCGAAGACCGCTGACCATTTCTTTCTGGGGTTCCCCTCTTACTGGAACGTCGTCGCGATCTACCTCTACTGGTTTGGCCTCCCGGTTGGCTGGAATGTGGCGATCATCCTCCTGCTCGCAATTCTGACCTTCGTTCCGGCCCTCTATTTGTATCCATCCTATCGGGGGCAGTATAGTCAGCTTATCAGATGGAGCTGTCTGATCTGGACAGTTCTGCTGACGCTGATCGTCCTTGAGATGTTTGCAGATCCCGGGCCGGTGATCCTGATCTCATTTGCGTTTCCGATTCTTTATATGGCCCTCTCCTGGTCGATCACATGGCGTCGCTGGTCCGGGCGGGGTTGAGCACCAGCGCCACCCGGCCATTATCGGCCATAATCAGCCATAATCAGCCATAATCAGGAGGTCTCGATGTTACGACTTGGTTTGAACTGTGGATACTGGGGATCGGTGCCCGTTGACTATGTCAGTCTGGCCCAGGAGGCAGACTGGCTTGGATATCACTCCCTCTGGACCGCCGAGGCTTACGGGTCGGATGCGGTCTCCCCACTGGTCTGGCTGGCGGCAAAGACCGAGCGGATCAACGTCGGCACGGCGATCATGCAGATGACGGCGCGGGCTCCGGTGGTCACCGCTATGACCGCGGCGACAATCGACCTGCTGACCGGTGGGCGGATGTTGCTTGGAATTGGCGCCTCTGGCCCCCAGGTGGTTGAAGGCTGGCACGGCGTGCCATATGGCAAGCCGGTCACCCGCGCCCGTGAGTACGTCGACATTATGCGACAGGTCTGGAAGCGTGAGGCCCCGGTCCAGTTCCACGGTGAGCACTACGATATTCCAATCTCCGGCGGAAGCGGACTGGGTAAGCCACTCAAGCTGATCATTCATCCCCAGCGCCCGTCGATCCCCATCTATCTTGCGGCTATCGGACCGAAGAATGTCGCCCTGGCCGCGGAGGTAGCCGATGGTTGGTTGCCCATCCTCTTCTCACCGGAGCGAATGTCGATCTATCGCGAATGGCTCGACGAGGGATTTGCGAAGGCTGATCCGGCCGTCCACCGTCCCGACTTCGATATTGCCCCCACGGTGCAGGTGGTGATTGGTGATGATCTCGAGATGTGTCGCAACATGGTCAAGCCGTTCATCGCCCTCTATGTCGGCGGAATGGGAGCGCGCGACAAGAACTTCTACTTCAATCTTGCCTGTCGCTATGGTTATGAAGAGGCGGCCAACCAGATTCAGGATCTCTATCTGACCGGACGCAAAGGAGAGGCGGCAATGGCCGTCCCGGATCAGTTTGTCGATGAGGTCGCTCTCTGCGGCCCCCGTGAGCGGGTGGCGGAACGGCTCAGCGCCTGGAAGTCCTCCGGGATTGGGACGATGATCTGCGGGACCTGGGATGTCAACGCTCTCCGGACCATGGCCGAACTCGTCCTCTGAGGAGCGCTGATCGGCGCCGGCGAAGCGATTCTTTTTGACTGGTCGCTCCTGCTCGAACGGCGGCGCCTTGCTCAGAACAATCCGGCCTGCCGGCAGATCGCGAGGTCGTCCGGATCATCGAGATCGAGCGCGATCCGCGGATTCTCGAGGAT
>JBEGMZ010000316.1:0-2872 GCA_041182745.1 Acidobacteriota bacterium | reverse complement strand
GCCGATACGAAGGAATGGTCATGGCCGACAGCCTCAGCCTGCCGGATATTCGGCAGCGGGCGCGTGAACTGAACCAGCTCGGTGTCAACTCCCTCTGCCTCAACCGACGAGGAATGAGGCGGCCCAAGAGCCGCGAGGAGCGGGTCAGGATGATTGAGGAACTCGTCACCTCGATCGACCTGCCGGTCTACCTCGCCGGTGGAATTGACGCCGCCGAACTTGCCTCCCTGCACCACCTCCCGCTCGCTGGTGTCATTGTCGGCGCTGCGATCGCCGACGCCCCCTCCCCGAACGACGCGGCAAAAAAAATGCGTGAGATCCTCGATAGTTGATCGATTGTTGAGAAAATGGCGGACTCCTCCACGCGCCAATCGAGATGCCAGCCCCCTTGCAAAGTAAATTGTTCCATTCGGCCCGGAAAATTGTTCCAGCTACCACCGGCAGCCGGAGGGTCTCTCCGGTCACTGTCTCCGCCAATGGACAGGGGTGAGAGTGGCAGTCAAGACCTGTTGACACCTCCGAAGGGCTTACCAAAAAGAGAAATCCGCCACCACTCGCAAGGAGCGATGACGGACAAGTTGTGGTCTCAATCCGGTTGTTCAGACTGCGGCGGTCACGCCACCATCGGAGACGATCTCAAAACGATCGGGAATGATATCTCCGCGATAGACCTCAATCGCCGCCTTGATCAGGCAGATTATGGGCAGAATGTCGAGAATGATCGCCAAAACACCGAGGGCGACGCCTTTTCGTTTCAATACGAGCGGCGCTCCCGCCAGAACAAAGAAGTAACCGATCACCGGCATCACCTTCATCGCACGCCAGAGGATACTGATCAACTGTTCCAATCGCGGATTCATCTGATTCTCCTTCGCCGTATCCGGCCCGATCCAACCCTTACCATCTGCCGTTTAAAACCTGCCAACCTGGTGACTGAGCCCTCTCCTGACCCGACGTTTGCGTCGGATTGGTCAACCGGAGGGCCAATCCACAACACAGAAAAGCAAACCGCGTGCCACGAGTTTGGTCTATGGGGCCTCGTCAGCGGCGTCTTTGATGTCGATATCGGCCGAAAGGTTTGTATTATGCGAATGTTAAGTTATCTGTTTTGGTGACCGGTGGCCTGAAGTGAAATTGTCTAATTGCACCGGGTGATTTATCCTTCAGCTTACTGTTCTGATTCCATCAGTTGCGAGTCTTGATTCAAAAGGGAGAACCGAGCATGTTCCGCCTGCTACCGCGCGAAGAGAAATATTTTGAGATGTTCAATCAACAGGCAGCCTATGTGGTTGAGGCCGCTGAACAGTTGCATCGGCTGTTTGACGATTTCAGCAACCGCGAGGTCCACGTCAACCGGATCAGTGAGATCGAGAACCTGTGCGACGACGTGACGCACCAGATCATCAAGAAGCTGAACCAGACCTTCATCACACCGATCGATCGCGAAGATATCCACGCGCTCGCCGGAGGGCTTGACGATATCGTCGATGCCATCGAGTACACCGCGCGGCGGGTGATCCTCTATCGGATTGGTGAATCGACCGACTATGCCCGAAACATGACCACCGTGCTGCAGCAGCTGGCACACGAGCTCGAGGGTGGAGTCAGGGCGCTCGAAAACGACGGACAGACCGCGATGAAGAGTTGCATCGAGATCCACCGCCTGGAGAGTGAAGGTGACGTCTTTCACCGCTCGGCGATCGACTCCATCTTCGCCTCCGAGACGGACGCCCTGAAGGTCATCAAGTACAAGGAGCTTTACGAGAAGCTCGAACGGGCGATGGATCGCTGCGAGGATGTCGCCAATGTCATCGAGGCAATCGTGCTGAAAAATTCGTAACAGTCCATCGGTGACGGGACCGGACGTGATCCGGCTCGACAACGAAACCAGACGAGGAAGGTATGATCGCTGTCTCCACTCCGCTGCTGCTTGTCGGACTAATCATCATTGTCGCGTTGATCTTCGATTACACTAACGGTTTTCACGATGCGGCCAATTCGATCGCGACGGTCGTTTCGACCCGCGTCCTCTCGCCGGGGCGGGCCGTTCTGCTGGCCGGTTTCTTCAACTTTGTAGCGGCCTTCGGCTTTCCGACCCACGTGGCATCGACGATTGGCAAGGGGTTGATCGACATCGCCCAGGTCAATGCGGGGGTGATCATGGCTGGACTGCTCGGGGCCATCATTTGGAACATCATCACCTGGTATCTGGGTCTGCCAACCAGTTCATCCCACGCGCTGGTTGGTGGGTATGCCGGGGCGGCGGTAGCCAAATCAGGCTTCGGAGTTCTGCTCTGGGCTGAGTGGCCAAAGGGATGGCCAGGAACCCTCTCCTTCATCGTTCTCGCGCCAATGCTGGGGATGGTGCTTGGTACGCTCTTGATGGTGATCGTGTCGTGGCTCTTCCGGCGGATCGCTCCGAGCCGGGTTGACCGGCTGTTCAGGATGCTGCAGATCGTGTCGGCCTCCCTCTACAGTCTGTCGCACGGCCTGAACGATGCCCAGAAGACGATGGGGATCATGATGGCGGCGCTGGTGACGGGAGGGGTTATGGCTGGGAACGCCGAGATACCGATGTGGGTGATCCTATCGGCGCACGGGGCAATCGCGCTCGGTACGATCTCGGGTGGCTGGCGCATCGTCAAGACGATGGGGAGCAAGATTACGAAGCTGAAGCCGGTTGGGGGCTTCTGCGCAGAGACAGGAGGCGGGATCTCGATCATATTCGCCTCTTTCTTCGGTGTCCCGGTATCGACCACCCACACCATCACCGGAGCGATCGTCGGAGTCGGTTCGGTTCATCGGCTTTCGGCTGTCAGGTGGGGGGTCGCGGGAAGAATCGTCTGGGCCTGGATTCTGACCATTCCAATGG
>JBEGMZ010000315.1:0-12416 GCA_041182745.1 Acidobacteriota bacterium | reverse complement strand
GCCTGAACGTTCAACCGCTTCGTCAGGATGACTCAGCATGAGGCAGGGATTTTTTGATCGACTTGAGACCTGGCTGCGCCGGCTTTTCGAGCGGATGGGCAGTGCCGCCGACTTCACCCTTCGCCGGGGTGATCAGCCGGAGGTCAATTTTGAGACTCTTCTGCCACGTATCGAGAGGGAGATTGAGAAGAGCCTGCGCGAAGAGAATGGGCGGCTGATCGCTCCACACCGGATCGAGCTGCGCTATAACTATGAGACGTGGACCGGGATGGGCGCCGCGCACCGCGAGCGCCTCCGGGGAGAGCTGGCCGGAAGCCTGCTTGAGTATATCTGCAATCGCCGCTACCAGGTCACTGGCCGCCTTGAGGTGACCATTGGCTACGATGCCTTCACCCGAGGGGTCGAGATCCGGGTCTCCTCTGATGAGCCACCCGCTGCAACCGGGCGGAGGGAGGTGCGGGTCAGCCTCGCCGAGCAGGCGACTGGTGTCAGGCACTCCGCCATCCTTGTCAGTGGAGCCGAACCGGTGGGAATCGGGCGCAACATCGCCAATGCGATCGTGATCAACGAGCCAACCATCTCAAATTTCCACGCGGCGCTGGTTCTCCGTGACAGTGGAGTGGTTGAGCTTGCCGACCGTGGCGGCGCGAATGGCACGGCGATCAATGGGGCCCGGCTACCTGGCGCTGGTCGCGGTTCGGTGGCAGATGGTGACCTGCTCCGTATCGGAAGGGTCGATTGCCGGCTGCTGATTGAAGATCCCAAATAATCCTGTAAGCTGATCCTGATCGAACGATGAACATCTCCTCGCTCCTCTCCCTCATTGTTGCGACCGGCCTGATGGCGGTCATCTGGAGACTTGCCGGATCGAGCCGACGTTTCCGTTCCGTCGGGGAGAGAACCACCCTCGCTGGTACGATGCTGCCGGAAGAGTTCGGGCCGCGCCTGACCAGTCGTCGGCTCTACCTTGCGAGATGGCTGATCGGACTGCTCCTCGTGGTGGCGGCAGGATTTCACGTCTACCATGCCCTCTTCGCCGTCGGCCCGCTCCGGGTTGATCCGGCCTATGCCGGTCTGAAGGATCGCTTCGATAACCGAAACCGGCGCGAGTCGGAGTCGATTCTCCGGGGGTGGATCTTCGATCGGCATCACGATGTCAATCGCACTCTCGCGAGGTACAGGCACCTCAATGGCAGGGTTTTTCGTGAGTACCAGCAGGCTCTCGCCGCCTCCCATCTGACCGGCTATGGGACCTTCGTCCGCGGCGACTCGGCGCTGGAGAAGGCTCTCAACACTCCGGCATCGAAGGGGCAGGAGCAGACCTTCGCCGCTCGATTGCTTGGGTTGGCCCGGGAGCCGGAGCTGCCGGAGATTGGTGCCGACCTGGTGACGACAATCGACTATGACCTGCAGCGCGAAGCCTTCGAACAGCTGCGTCATCGGCGGGCCGCAGTGGTGGTCATCGATCCGCGTAATGGTCAGCTGCTGGCCCTCGCCAGCAGTCCGGGCTTCGATCCACTCCATGCCGAAGTGATCGATACCTGGAGAAGCCTCATGTCTGATGAGCAGGAGAAGCCGCTGCTCAATCGCGCCATCGGTGAGTACTACCTTCCGGGCTCGACCTTCAAGACGATCACCGCGGCGGCGGCAATCGAGTCACGGCTTGATGACAGGGTCTACACTTGTCGCCACGAGGGGTGGACTCCTCCTGGCGGTGGTCGCCCGATCCGGGATGATCGGGAGGAGGCCCACGGCCAGGTCGATCTGACGGAGGCTTTTGTCCGCTCCTGCAATCAGTATTTTGCGCATCTTGGAGTCGATCTCGATCGACAGCGCATGGGTGGAGGCGTTGAGCGCTTCGGGCTCCGGCTCTTCCCAAACGCCGCACGCTCACTCCGGGCCGGGCGGCAGGATCGCTTCTGGAACACCGACAATCGAGCCATCTCCTCTCTTCTTGCTCCCTTCAGTTCGACCTTCGTCTCCGGAGCGGAGTTGACGAAGTATGACCTTGCGCTGGAATCGATCGGTCAGGGGTTTGTACAGGTCACACCGCTTCAGATGGCTCTTGTCGCTGCGGCGGTCGCCAATCGGGAGGGCAAGGTTCTTCGTCCGACCATCGAGCTCGATCGGCCGCCGGTTTCGCTGAGTCAGGCGATCTCTCCTGCCACCGCGGCCCGGCTGCGCCAACTGATGGCTCAGGTCGTCCGACGTGGTACTGCCAGCGCCAGTCTGACGCCAATTCTCGGCGGACTGGTGACCGCCGGCGGGAAGACTGGAACGGCCCAGCGGGTCGTTGCCGTCTACGATCCGCGCACCGGAGAACCACTCAAATATCGTGATCAACAGGGGCGTGAACTCGTTCGCAAGCGGATTCGTGTCGACTCATGGTTCATCGGCTTTGCCCCGGTCGATGATCCGCAGATGGCCTTCGCGGTGGTCGTGGAGGACGGCGGATACGGTGCTGCGACCTCTGCCCCGATTGCCGGCCACCTCATTCGGCGTGCGCTTCAGACCGGGCTTATCAGGTAAAGGCTCCAATCTTCAGCCAAAAAGGTGGAACAGAATGACTGGTTATCGATCGAGACGGAGTTGCCATCTCCTTGTTTCCTCCCTGCTCCTGCTTGGCGCGATCGGTGCCAGTTCGTGCGATGACGGAGGAACGAGCGGAGAGATGGCCTATGTCGTGCCGGAGAAGGTTCGTCTCCGCAGTTCAACTGCCCAGGCCGCGCGGGTCACCAGTGAACTCCGCGGCGCGGATGGCGTCAGGATTACCAATCGTCTTGACGCGGAGGACGGCACTCCCTGGGTCGAGGTTCGTGGACCAGGTGGAGAGACCGGCTGGGCTGAGGCGCGCTTCTTCGTTGCGGCCGATCTGGTCACATCCTCGCGCCGCCTTGCTGAGAAGTACAAGTCGGTTCAACCGCAGGCCCTGGGACGGTCGAAGGCCACCCTCAGACTTCGACTCACGCCGGATCGCCAGTCAGAGGAGAACGTCGCGATCCTCCTTCCGGCTGGTACTCCCCTCGAGATCGTCGCCCGGGAACGCCACCCCCGACCGACTGCCTTCATCGCCGAATCTGAGGTTGATTATCCCGCTCCCTCGGCCGAACAGCGTTACGATGACTGGCTCCTGGTGCGGGTGCGGGACTTCTCTGTCGTTTCTACCGGCTGGATCTACGGTGGCTCCGTCACGATCGATATTCCTCCCGATATCGTCTACTTCATATCCAATGGACGTCGTATCACTGGTTGGCAGAAGATCGGAACCACAACCGGTGAGGATGGTCATCGCGGTGACAATTACCTCATCCTTGAAGAGAAGATCTCGAACCCCAATCCTGAGTTCGACTTTGATCGGATCAAGGTTCTTGCCTACGATCCTGTCTCCCGCGATTATCTGGTACCGTTTCGTGAAGATCTCACCGGGCGGTATCCAGTGACGCTTGAAATGGTCGGCAGCAACGGCTCCTTTCACTTCACGACCATCGATCGTCTGGGCCGCTCGCGTCAGATCAGCTACCGGATTGAGCGCGGTGAACAATCAAGAATCACCGTTGCGAGGATCAATCCCTGAACCACACTCGGCAGAGAGATCGCTCCCAAAGCCACGCGACGGCGAAGATGGCTGGCAGGAAAATGCGATTGCCCGGGAAATAATGTTCCATTTTTTCTCTGTACACCGTGTTTCTCTTGACAGAAAAAACGCCCTTATTTAGTATGCGCGGCGAGTCTGACTGGGATGGTGGACGCTTTGTGGTCGCCATTTCCACCGTCGGATGAACGTCTGGAAGGCGAATGCTCTCGAAGTGATTACCTCAGGGGCATTGGCTGGAATTCAGTGACAGTCACTGGCAAGACTTACTGGTAACATTCACTGAAGACTATACTGAAGACTATAAAGAGCAGTCTGATCCGTCTATTCCATTCAATCAAAAAAATGGTCGATAATCGAGATGGGATCTCCGTCTCGGCGCCTTTCCTGATCGAGAGGATGGTCACTGGTTGGGCTGCAGTAACAGGTTGCTTGTGATCGTTAGTTTTACGTTGTGTTAGCCCCCTACAGCATTAAAGTCCAGGCCGTCAAGTCCGTCGATCACCAGTCTGATCAGACGGGCCGGCGGTCTTTTTCTTTGAGCGAGTGATGGCTGTCCGGCGGGATCCGGTAACGGAGCCTCGTCGGTAACTGCTCCTGAAGTGCGAAGAGAACCTGGCGAAGAGCGCTGCGCTGGCGGGACCTCAGCTTAACTCAACGGGCTGGTTCAGGCACGGACGATATTCCATTTCAGGAGGAACTTTACACATGGCTGAAAAGAAACAGGGCAAGGTTAAATGGTTCAATAACGCCAAGGGCTTTGGTTTCATCGAGCAGGATGAGGATACCGGCGGGGATGTCTTCGTGCATTACTCGGCGATCGAGGGAAATGGCTTCAAGACCCTTGAGGAGGGGCAGTCGGTCGAGTACGAGCTGGTGCAGGGTCCGAAAGGGCAACAGGCCGAGAGGGTGATCAAGATCTGATCACCGACTTCGGACGGAGAGCTGGCGGCCCCGGTTGTCGCGCGTGGAGTCGCGATGATCGGGGCCTGCCTCGTTCAGTGCTGGCCAGTTCAGTGCTGAAACGATCCCTCCAGCCGGTTTGACAATCCCGGCGGAGCTTTTCTAAACTGGCGGTTGCGCAGACTGTCCTGAGTCCGGCAGATCGGTGGCAGTTACAGGGTGGTGACAACCCATGGCAGTGAGCTGCCGTGGTGGAGAATGGCGAGGTTCGGGACCGGCTGATGCTGAAACTGTACAATACACTGACGAGGAAGGTCGATGAGTTTCGACCGCTCAACCCTCCGGATGTCCGGATGTATGTCTGCGGCCCGACGGTCTACGACTTCGCCCACATCGGTAATTTCCGTACATTCCTCTTCGCCGATCTGCTGCGGCGATATCTGAAGTACTCAGGGTATCAGGTGCGGCACGTCATGAACATCACTGATGTTGATGACAAGATCATTCAGCGGTCGGTGGAGCAGCGAGTCACGCTGCGTGATTACACCGACCGGTATCTGGCCGACTTTTTCGAGGACTTTGACGCGCTTGGAGCAGAGCGCCCGGAAGAGGTGCTGCGGGCGACCGACCATATCCCGGAGATGGTCGATCTGATCAGAGAGCTGCGGCGCCGTGGGCATACCTATGAAGCCAACGGATCGACCTACTTTCGAATTGCCACCTTCCCGAGCTACGGTTGTCTCTCGAAGGTCAATCTTGAGGGCAATATCGCCGGGGCGAGTGAGCGGGTCGATGCTGACGAGTATACCAAGGAGGACGCGCGCGATTTTGTCCTCTGGAAGGCGGCCAGGGAGGGGGAGCCGAGCTGGGAGACCGAGCTTGGTACTGGTCGGCCCGGCTGGCATATTGAATGTTCGGCGATGTCGATGAAGGCTCTCGGCGAGAGCTTCGATCTTCACCTCGGCGGAATCGACCTTGTCTTTCCGCACCACGAGAATGAGATCGCCCAATCAGAAGGGGCGACCGGCCAGCCATTTGTCAGATACTGGGTTCACGCCGAGTTCCTGATGGTCAATGGTGAGAAGATGTCCAAGTCGAAGGGCAACTTCTACACCTACCGTGATCTGGTTGCGATGGGGCATCACCCCCGGGCAATCCGATACCTCCTTCTCTCGGCGCCGCATCACAAGCAGCTCAACTTCACGATCGAGGGGCTGCAGGGAGCGGAGAGTACGGTCGACCGGCTCAACGATTTTCGTCGGCGGCTGAGCGAGCTGGTGCCGGTGGAAGTTCCGGCGGAGTTGGATCAGTCAGTCTCTGATCTGATCATGCGGGCGCGGAAGCAGTTTGAGGGTGCGATGGATGAAGACCTGAACACCGCTGGTGCGCTCGCTGCGGTCCACGATTTTGTTCGAGAGACCAACTCGATGATGGCGCGTGGAGTTGTCGGTGCGACCGGCAAGGCGGCCCTGCTCGAACAGGTCGATCGTTTCGATCTGGTCTTCAATATCTTCGGCCCGGTCGAGGCGGGTCTGCTCGACGCAGAGGTTCAGTCACTGATCGACGAGCGGCAGGAGGCCCGCCGAGCCCGCAATTTCGCACGGTCGGATGAGATTCGCAACCTCTTAACTGCCCGGGGCATCCTGCTTGAGGATACTCGTGACGGGGTGCGCTGGCGACGAAAATGAGTCCCTCAATCAAGTTTTAACAGACATGATCTGTCCTTTCACCTTCCAATCCGTTCCTACCGAGATTCGCGGCAACCTCTTTGCCGATTAGATCCGGCTCTCTCACGCTGTCATATTCCGATAAAGCCCTCTAGATCCAGTTTTCGCTCCAGTTTTTGAGTGGGAGAGTCCTATGTCTATCGATACAGATTTGAAGAGTGCCCGGACGCCGGTTCTCAAGACGGCGCTTCCCGGTCCGCTGAGTCTTGAGATCATCGAGCGTGATCACCAGTATGTGTCGCCATCCTACACCCGGCCTTATCCGTTCGTCATGCGGCGCGGGGATGGGATGATGGTTGAGGATGCGGATGGTAACATCTTTCTCGATCTGATGGCCGGAGTGGCGGTCTGTTCGACCGGGCACGCTCATCCGGCGGTTGTCGCGGCGATCAGGGAGCAGGCGGAGCAGTTTCTCCACATCTGTGCCGCCGACTTCTACTATCCGCAGCTGCCAGAGCTGGCCGCTAAGCTGGCGGCGATCACCCCGGGGAGCTTTGCGAAGCGGGTTCATTTTGGCAATTCGGGGGCGGAAGCGGTCGAGGGGGGGATCAAGGTTGCGTTTCATGCGACACGGCGATCGAAGTTGATCGGATTTTATGGCTCATTTCACGGGCGAACGATGGGGGCCCTCTCGGTCACAGCGAGCAAGGCGAAGCAGCGGGCCGGCTTCGGACGCCAGGCGCTTGATGTGACGCACGTGCCATATGCCAACTGTTTTCGCTGTCCATACAACCTGAAGCCGGAGACCTGCGGAGCGTTCGAGTCGAAGGGGCCGCACTGCGCCCGTGTCATCGAGGAGGTAGTTCTCCGGACGACCGTGCCGCCGGAGGAGTGTGCGGCGATCATCGTCGAGCCGATTCAGGGGGAGGGTGGTTACATTGTTCCCCCGGCCTCGTTCCTGCAGACACTGCGGGCTATCGCGGACCGGCACGGTATCCTCGTCATTGCCGACGAGGTTCAGTCAGGTATGGGGCGAACCGGGAGGATGTACGCCTCCGACCATTTCAACTTTGTACCGGACATCCTCGCGACGGCAAAAGGGATCGCTTCGGGAATGCCGCTCAGCGCGACGGTGGCGCGGGCCGATCTGATGGACTGGACACCTGGAGCGCACGCCTCGACCTTTGGCGGCAATCCGGTTGCAGTCGCGGCCGCGCTGGCAACGATCAGCCTCATTGAGTCGGCACTGGTTGCCAACGCGGCCCGGATGGGCGACTACCTGCTGGAGGGGCTCCGCGAACTCGCCCGCAAGCACCCGCTGATTGGCGATGTGCGTGGTCGTGGACTGATGATCGGGATGGAGTTGGTTAGGGATCGGGAGGCGCGAGAACCCGCCATCGACGAGCGGGACCGCTTTGAGCAGGAGTGCTTCCGGCGCGGACTGCTGGTCATTGGCTGCGGGGCCAGCTCGATCCGCCTCTCTCCGGCGCTGATCATCGAGCGCGATCACTGTGACTACACCCTGCAGGTCTTTGATGAGATCCTGAGTAGCTGGAGTTGAGCGATCACGTCGGGGAGCGATGGCCCAGCGATAAAGTGGGGGAGACCGCCAGGCACCTCCCCCACTCAGCCGCTGGTCAGCGTGCCTTGGCCCGACCCTTTTTCGCTGCTGCGGCCTTCGCCCGTGGCGCCTTCTTCTCCGGCTTCTCCAGATCCTCCGGCTCGTCCGGTGTGGCCGGCTTGAGGGCCAGCGCGAAGACTTGTCTGACGTTGTCGGCGAAGAAGAACTCCATCTCTCGCTTCGTCTCCGCCGGCACATCGTCCATGTCCTTCCGGTTCTGGGCCGGGAGGATCACTTTTCGTATCTGGGCGCGGTAGGCAGCGAGAACCTTCTCCTTGACCCCTCCAATCGGCAGAACCTCGCCGCGGAGGGTGATCTCTCCCGTCATTGCAATGTTGTTCCGTACCGGACGGTTGGAGAGCGCTGAGACAAGGGCAGTCGCCATAGTTATCCCCGCCGACGGTCCGTCCTTGGGAATAGCCCCCTCCGGGATGTGGATGTGAATATCGGTTCGCGCAAAGACGTCCTCATCGATCCCCAGTTCGGCGCAACGGGATTTAGCGTAGGAGTAGGCGGCCTGCGCCGACTCGCGCATGACATCCCCAAGCTGTCCGGTCAGCTGGAGTACCCCTTTTCCCTTCATCGTTATGACCTCGATGAAGAGAATGTCACCACCCGTGGCAGTAACCGCGAGACCGGTTGCTACGCCGACCTCATCCTGACGGAGCATCGCATCAGGCTCGATCTTTGCCACTCCAAGGAATTCTGGCAGGTTGGCACCAGTCACCGTGACAAGTGCCGGATTTCCCTCGGCCACCCGCCGGGCCACCTTGCGGCAGACCGTGGCCACTTCCCGCTCCAGCTGCCGCAGCCCTGACTCCCGCGTGTACCGGACGATGATGTCGCGGATCGCCTCTTCAGTCAGCGCAAGGTTGTCGGCGCTGACGCCGTTCTCCTCCATCTGCTTCGGCAGGATGTGGCGCAGTGTGATCTGGAGCTTCTCTTCCTCAGTGTATCCCGACAGCCGGATGATCTCCATCCGGTCGCGGAGCGCCGGCTGGATCGTCTCAAGGACATTGGCCGTTGTCATAAACATCACGTTCGAGAGGTCGAAGGGCACTCCAAGGTAGTTGTCCCGAAACGAGTTGTTCTGCTCCGGATCGAGTACCTCAAGCAGGGCCGATGAGGGGTCACCACGAAAATCGGAACTGACCTTGTCGATCTCATCCAGCATAATCAAAGGATTGCTGGTTCCGGCCTGCTGGATCGATTGGATCACTCGCCCTGGCATAGCCCCAACATAGGTCCGGCGATGACCACGAATCTCGGCCTCATCGTGGACTCCACCGAGGCTCAGCCGCACAAATTTCCGGTTGATGGCGTGGGCGATCGATCGTCCAAGCGAGGTCTTTCCGACTCCCGGGGGACCAACGAGACAGAGAATCGAGCCCTTCGGCTTTTCCTTGATCTTTCTGACCGCCAGCGCCTCAAGGATCCGCTCCTTGACCTTCTCCAGTCCGTAGTGGTCATGATCGAGAATCTCCTGCGCCTTCTTCAGATCGAGGTTCTCCTTTGAAGCCTTCGACCACGGAAGGGCAACCATGATATCGAGCCAGTTGCGGAGGGTCGCTGTCTCCGCCGCGTCGGGATGCATCCGCTCCAGCTTCTTGAGCTGCCGATCGACCTCCTCTTCGACCGCCTTCGGCATCTTTCCCTTGGCCATCTTCTCGCGATACTGGGCAATATCTTCGGCCAGTTCGTTGCCTTCTCCAAGCTCCTGCTGAATTGCCTTCAGTTGCTGGCGCAGGTAGAACTCCCGCTGCGAGCGATCGATCTCTCCCTTGGCCTGGGTGTTGATCTCCTGCTGCACGGTCAGCACTTCAAGCTCTTTGGCGAGCAGCTCGTTTACGCGATGCAGACGGGGGAGGACCTCGATGATCTCAAGAACTGACTGCGCATCCTCGACTTTCAGCTCAAGGTTTGAGGCTGCCAGATCGGCGAGCCGCGCCGGGTCCTCGACCGTCGAAACGATCGACATCACCTCCGGCGGAATGCTCCGGCCGAGGCTGACCGCCTTCTCCAGCGCTGAGCGGATGTTCCGCGTCAGAGCCTCCAGCTCAAGTGTCTTCTCGGGAACAATCTCTTTCAGCTCTTCAACCCGGGCCTGGAGGTATCCCTGGCTGTGGTCTTCGAGATAGCTGACCCGCGCCCGACTTACCCCCTGCACGAGGATCCGAATCCGCCCGTCGGGCAGCTTCAGCATCCGCATTATGATCGCGACAGTCCCCACTTCATAGAGGTCGCTGGTCCCGGGCTCTTCCTTGTTAGAGTCACGCTGCGCTACCAGCATGATCATCCGGTTCTCAGCGAGAGCCTGATCGACAGCCCGAATCGAACGCTCACGGCTGACGAAAAGTGGAACGATCATGAACGGAAAGATTGAGATGTCGCGCAGCGGCAGTACCGGCAGAACCTCCGGTATGCTCAACTGTTCCTCGGTCACTTCTCCCGTCAGCTGTTTTTCATCTGTTTCTGGCATGGTTGGCATAATCTCTGTGACTGGTCTTGTCTTCTCTCGTCTTATCTTCTTTGATCTTCTTTGATCTGGTCTTCTTTGATCTGATCTTGTTTGATCTGATCTTGAATCCTTAAGTTCATCAGTTTTATGGTGCGGAATAGCAGCTGGTGGCGGGAATAAAGCTGAGAGTCTCCACCAGACGGGCTTCAGGATTCGATAGGGATGACGATCTCTTCTTCGGAGCCTCCTCGCTTTGGCAGCCGGATGTCGAGAATCCCATCGGACATTCGGGCGGAGATCCCCTCACGGTTGATCTGCCAGCCAATGGAGAGCGCAAGGGAGAAGATGCCGTAACTCCGTTCGAGGCAGAGAAAGCGGAGCTGCCCTCCCGACGGGCTGGAAGGGCTTGACCGCTCCTTACGGCCTTCAATACGCAGGGTCTTGCCGCGCAGACTCAGCCTGACCTGATCTGGCCGCACTCCGGGAAGCTCAACCCTGATCAGCACCGAGTCCTCCTGCTCGCCAAGATCGATCGCCGGCCGCCAGACACCTGGAGCCGCCACCGCGCCGCTCTGCGCCCGGATATCTTCAAGGCGCGCCAGCATCTGCTGAAACTTCTCCCGCAGCTCTTCGGCCACCTCGGCCGGCAACGGGTGCAATGTCGTTAACCTTGGCATGATCGACCAGACCTGATGACTTGGACTCCTCTTCGGATGACGGGAAGCAGGCTCCACAACGAGGGTTGGATTGAGCTGCTTCCCACCACCATCACTTGGTGCCGCCTGCCGCCGAGGTCGCTGGCTTCCACCGGAGGATCGGCTTGCGTGCGGCGCTCGCCTCGTCCAGCCTCCCGATGCGGGTTGAGTGGGGAGCCTTCTTCACCAGCTCCGGACTCTCCTGCGCTTCGCGCGCGATCGCCTTCATGGCATCGATGAAGAGGTCGATCTCCTCGCGCCCCTCACTCTCGGTCGGCTCGATCATGATCGCTCCGGGAACGATCAGCGGAAAGTAGACCGTCATCGGATGGAACCCGTAATCGATGAGCCGCTTGGCAATGTCGAGCGTATGGACTCCGTATACCTGTTGCCGCTTGTCACTAAAGACGACTTCATGCATCGGCTTGCCAGCGTATGCGACCTCGTAATCGTCCCTCAGTTGATGGGCGATGTAGTTGGCGTTGAGGACGGCGGTTTCGGTCGCCAGCCGCAGTCCATCGGGGCCAAGCGAGACGATGTAGCAGAGCGCTCGCACCAGCACCGAGAAGTTGCCGTGGAATGCCCGCACCCGTCCGATCGACTGCGGGCGGTCATAATCGAGCCGCCAGAGATCGGAACCGTCGACCGCCTTCTCTCTGACGACCCGCGGGAAGGGAAGGAACGGCTCGAGTTCCCGCGTGACGGCGATTGGTCCGGCTCCGGGGCCGCCACCACCGTGCGGGGTCGAGAATGTCTTGTGCAGGTTGAGGTGAATGACATCAACTCCCATGTCTCCGGGACGTGTCACTCCGACAAGGGCGTTCATGTTGGCGCCGTCCATGTAGACCAGCCCGCCGGCATCGTGAACCAGGCGACAGATCTCTTCGATCTTCTCCTCAAACATCCCGAGGGTGGACGGGTTGGTCAGCATCAGAGCCGCGACCTCACCATCAAGGACGCTCTTCAGATTGTCGAGATCGACGCTCCCATCAGGGCCGGACTTGATCGTCTTCACATCGTACCCGCAGATCGCAGCGCTGGCCGGATTGGTGCCGTGGGCCGAGTCAGGAATGATGACGTACTTGCGGGCATCACCTCGCGACTCAAGGCACTTGCGGATGGTCATCAGGCCGGTCATCTCACCCTGCGCCCCAGCCGCCGGCTGGAGGCTGACTGCGTCGAGACCAGTGATCTCGCAGAGCGCCTGCTCCAGGTCCCACAACAGCCGCAGGCTTCCCTGCGACAGCTCGTCTGGCGCGCAGGGATGGGCGGCGGCGAATCCCTCGAAGCGTGAAACCCGCTCATTCAGCTTCGGATTGTACTTCATGGTGCAGGAGCCAAGCGGGTACATTCCGAGGTCGACCGCGTAGTTCCAGGTCGAGATGCGCGTGAAATGCCTCACGACATCGACCTCGCTCACCTCGGGCAGCCCCGACAGGTTGTCGTCACGCAGTAGTCGATTATCGATCAGGCTCTCTAC
>JBEGMZ010000314.1:0-2833 GCA_041182745.1 Acidobacteriota bacterium | reverse complement strand
CAGGAGATCTTCCGGACGCGCAAGGGCAATCTGCTCAATCTGGGGATGGCACTCGATCAGTTGACCCGTGAACTCTTTCGAACGATGGTTCCGGATGAGCGATTTTTGTCGTTTGGTGAAGCTGGAATTGTCTGGTCGGCCTACGTGCTCATCTCTCTCTGGATGCTCTCGCGAAAGGTGAAGGCTTACGAGGTGATATCGTGATGAGAGTTGAGTATCGGCCGGAAGAGTTGATCGTCTTTGAGGATGTCTCGAAGTTCTATGGGGAGATACTGGGGGTCAACCGAATCAATCTGACGATCGCGCCCGGGATCACCTCGCTGGTCGGGCCGAACGGGTCGGGGAAGACGACGCTCATGAATCTGATGACGGGGTTGATTCAGCCAACCCGCGGGCGGATCAGCCTGCTGGGGATTGCACCGTCAGCACCGGAGCAGCTCTTCCGACAGGTTGGATACTGCGGTCAGTTCGATTCCTTCCCGAAGGGGATGACCGGGTATCAGTTTGTCAGCTCTTTTCTTGGAGTTCACGGCTATGGCAGGCGCCAGGCAGAGGAGAAGGCCTGGCAGGCGATCGAACGGGTCGGGCTGGTCGAAGCGGCGGGCCGCAAAGTTGCCGGCTATAGCAAGGGGATGCGGCAGCGAATCCGCCTTGCCCAGTCGATCGCCCATGAGCCACAGGTGATGATCCTCGACGAGCCGCTCAACGGGCTTGATCCGATGGCGCGGGCGGAGACGATACGGCTCTTCCGCGAACTGGCCCGGGCGGGACTGCACCTGATCATCTCCAGCCACATCCTGCACGAGGTCGACACCATGTCGGATCGGGTAGTTCTGATCAACAACGGCTACATTCTGGCCGAGGGTGGGGTGACCGGTGTTCGTGAAGAGATTGAAGACCATCCGATACAGATCATGGTCCGATGTGATCAACCGCGGAAGCTGGCAGCCCGGGTCTTTGCCGCGCCACACACGGTCGAGGTCGCGCTCCATCCGGATCGGCAGGGCCTCTTCGTCAAGACGACCAGCCCGGATGCATTCTTTCTGATGATGAACCAGATTGTAGTGGAGAGTGATCTGACGATCGAAGCGGTCATGCCGGTGGATGATGATCTCTCGGCAGTCTACCATTATCTGATCGGATCGGGCGGGGGAGGTGAGGCATGACGGAGGGGATCAGGCAGTCTGCGCTGGAGGTGGACAAGTGGACACTCTGGCGGCGGCAGGTAGTGGCGATATTGCGGATGGAGGTGAGCAAGAACTTCTGGGGCCGGCGGGCACTGCTGCTCTACCTGCTGGCAGTTATTCCGGTAGTGATCCTCTTTCTGCTGGCGATTGTCGATCCCGACGCATCGGGTGACATCGCCCGCGACTGGAACAGTTCACAGCAGGCCTTCGCCAACATCTACGACGCACTGGTACTCCGATCGGTCGTCTTTTTTGGGTGCGCGTGGATCTTTATGAACCTCTTTCGGGGAGAGGTGGTCGATCGCAGCCTTCACTACTATCTCCTTGCCGCGCTGCGGCGGGAGGTGCTGGTGGTGGCCAAGTATATCTCCGGGGTCGCGGCAGCGGGAACGCTCTTTACTCTCAGCACGCTCGGAGCGCTCTTCTTTCTATACTATGCGCGCGGCTATCCAGCCAACCTCGAATTTCTGCTTGACGGGCCAGGATGGAGCCAGGTGCTGGCATACGAGGCAATTACGCTGCTGGCGTGTCTTGGCTATGGCGCCGTCTTTATGTTCATCGGTCTCTTCTTTCGAAATCCGATCATTCCAGCGCTGGTCGTCTATGGGTGGGAGTGGATCAACTTCCTGCTGCCGCCATTGTTGAAGAAGATCAGTATCATCCATTACCTCGAGTCTCACCTGCCGATCCCGATCGATGAGGGACCGTTTGCAACGATCGTTGCCCCAACATCGGCCTGGATCTCAGTCCCGAGTCTGCTGGTCTTTACCGGAGTGGTGCTGTTATTGACGGCGCTGCGGATTCGTCGGATGGAGATACGTTACGGTATGGAGTGATCGATCTTGCTGGTCGATCAACCAGGTCGAGGTGGGGGGAGGTGGAGAGAGGGTTCTCCGCCTCCCCTTTTGGCTTCTTCGCCAGAGCTACTTGGTGAGCTCCGACAGTTTGACGGTTCGCTTCTCAGCGGCCGAGAGGTCGGCGGCAAAGACAACGCGATGGCTCTCGAAAGCCGTCTCGAAGTCGGTCAGTGGCATATCCTCACCCTTGCGCAGACTGTCGATGAAGGCGGTAAACTGCGGCAGATAGGGATGGTCGTGAACATCACCCGAGTCGATCATGCCGGTCTCGAGGCTGCTCCAGCGCTGCTTGCTCATCCCTTTCAGCTTGGCGCTGTAGAGTTTGTTGTCAAGGATGCTGCCCTCGCTGCCGACGAGGTGGATGTGGAAGTAGTAGGGTTGGAGGCAGTCGACGACCGAAGCGACCTTGCCGATCCGGCCATCCTTGAAGCGGAGGAGGGTGACGGTGGTTGTGTCGTATTCGTAGGGCGCGAAGATCGGATTCGAGGAACGGTTGCTGTAGCTGGTGACCTCCTCGACCTCGCCATCCATCATCATCAGGAGCAGATCGAGGGCGTGGCAACCAGCCGTGAGCAGGCTGCTGCCGCCGAAGTCCTTCTTGACGTTCCACGGAAACTGGCCGTACCACGGGCCGATGCCGTGATAGTAGTCGACTTCGGCATAGTGGAGCTCACCGAGCAGTCCCTGATCGATTGCCGAGCGGAGCATCGTCCCCTGCTGGCTGAAACGAACCTCAAAGCAGACGCAGCTCTTGACGCCTGCGGACTGGATCGCAGAGCGAATCTCGAC
>JBEGMZ010000313.1:0-3201 GCA_041182745.1 Acidobacteriota bacterium | reverse complement strand
ATCGTGAGGACGATCAGAAGAGCTTCTTTTCGGCCTTCAAAAAGGTGCCGGAAGGGCGGCAGCGGGTAGTGGTGAGGTTGCCGAAGAAGATCGACTTCATTGGGCGCGGGGTGAATGGTGGGATCGATCTGGAGGCGGTTGAGGGAAGCCTCGACGTGAGTGGTGTGAATGGGCACCTGCGGGTCGCGAGTCAGACGGGGCCGGTCGAGGTGAACGGGCAGAACGGCGAGATCGATATTACCTTTGCCCGTTTCACCGGGAGCCCGATTGAGATGAATGGAATCAATGGTGAGATCACGCTGCGCTTTGCAGATGAGGTGAACGCGACGGTCGTCGCGCGTGGCAACAATGGCAAGGTAACCTCCGATCTGCCCGGTTTCCAGCCCCGGGAAGACGAGGATGACCGCGGCCTTTATCGGGCACGGATCGGGCTGGGTGGGGCGGAGATCGAGTTGCATGGAATCAATGGTGACATCCGCCTGCTCAAGGCGGCCCCGAAAACCGCGACCATCGGCCAACTCAGCAGGCAGTAGGCTGGAGACTATCTGAATGACCAACCAGATTCAAGACGCGCCAGACTCACCATTGATCGAGCTTGATCGGTTGCGGATCGACTTTGGCAAGCGAACAATTCTGAAAGAGTTGGACGGGCGGCTGCGAGGGCGCTGCATTGGCCTGCTTGGGCCGAACGGGGCGGGGAAGACGACCCTCGTTCACACGCTGCTCGGATTTTATCAGCCGCATTCGGGGACGGCGCGGATCTTCGGGCTCGATATCCGGACCGCGGCACGGGAGATTCGAACCTCGATCGGTTACATGCCGGAACGTGACGCCTATCTGGCAGAGATGACCGCGGTCCACTTTGTCCGGTTGATGGGAGAGCTGTCAGGGCTGCCGCCTGAGGCGGCGCTCGAGCGCGCGCACGAAGCCCTCTTCTACGTTGGGCTTGGCGAGGCTCGTTACCGGAAGCTTGGAACATACTCGCTCGGGATGAAGCAGCTGGCAAAGCTCGCACAGGCGATCGTTCACGGACCGCGGCTGATCTTTCTCGACGAGCCGACCAACGGACTCGATCCGCCGGCACGGAAGCGGATGCTGGAGTTGATCCGTGAGATCAGAGATTCCGGAAGAACACAGATCGTCCTCTCCTCCCACCTTTTACTGGATGTCGAGGAGTGTTGTGACGAGATTCTGATCCTGAAGGATGGGCGGATTGCCGCCAACTGCGATCTCGAGGCTGAGCGCAGAGCCAACCGCAAGTTTGTTGAGATGGAGACGCGTGGCGCGACCGCAGAGTTTGCCGCGGCGATTGAAGCCCTCGGCTGCGAGCACGCCCAGACCGGGTCACAGCGTTTCAAGGTCATCTTGCCGGATGATCGTGAGGTGCGTGACCTCTACCAGATTGCGGCAGAGAATGAGGTGCAGATTCGTCGCCTCAACTTTAAACGTGATTCCCTTGAAGAGATCTTTCTGAAGGCCATGGAGCAGTAGTCACAGACAATGGCCAAAAGGGCAGACCAGTCTGTCTGCCGATAAAGACAGGAGAGAGATGGAAAAGCATATCGATAGCAGTCTGTATTTGAAGGTCGCCCTGGCGCTCTTGATGCTGGCGCTTCCGGCGCTGGGTCAGAGCAGTGGGACGCCACTGATCGACCGCGACCTCTTCTTTGGAGATCCGGAGATTTCCGGCGCCCAGATCTCACCGGATGGAAGGTTTATCGCCTTTGTCAAGCCCTACCAGGGGACGCGCAATGTCTGGGTCAAGGGGGTCGCCGAGCCTTTCAGCGCCGCCAAGCTGATCACCAACGACACGAAACGGCCAATCCCGGCCTTCTTCTGGACTCGCGACGCGAAGTTCATTCTCTTTGTTCAGGATCAGGGGGGCAACGAGAACTACAATGTCTACGCGGTCAACCCGGCCGAGGCCAAAGGGGTCGGACCAGAAGTACCGACCTCCCGTAATCTGACCGAGGCGAAGGGTGTTCGGGCGGTGATCTACGGCCTGCCAAAGACCGACAAGGATCTGATCTATGTCGGTCTGAACGATCGTGATCAGGCCTGGCATGACCTCTACGCGGTGAAGATCTCGACCGGAGAGCGAAAGCTGCTGCGAAAGAATACCGAGCGGCTGACGGGTTGGGTCTTTGACCAGAAGGATCAGCTGCGGTTGGCGACCCGGGCGGCCGACAATGGCGACACCGAGGTTCTGCGCGTTGATGCCGACGGTTTCAAGAAGGTCTACTCCTGTTCAGTCTTTGAGAATTGCGGTCCGGTTCAGTTTCACAAGGACAATCAACGGGTCTACATGGTCTCCGATCGGGGAGCGACGGTCGAGCGGATCGGCCTGATCCTCTTCAACCCGGCCACGGGCGCCGAGGAGCTGGTCGAGAGCGATCCGCAGAAGCGGGTCGATCTGGCGACGGCTTCATTCTCCGACAAGACGGGTGAGCTGATTGCGACGATCTACCAGGATGAGCGGACACGCGTCTACTGGAAGAGCCGGGAGTGGCAGGCCGATTACGAGTATCTCGAGAAGCAGTTCCCGGGGCGCGAGATCGGGATTGGCTCGATGACGACCGATGAGAATCTCATGATTGTCAGTGTCTCAAGCGACATCGAGCCGGGAGAGAGCTATCTCTTCGATCGGAAGACACGGAAGCTGGCCCTGCAGTACCGAATCCGTGAGAAGCTGTCGCGTGAGAATCTGGCGAAGATGGAGGCGGTGAGCTATCCGTCCTCGGACGGGCTGGAGATTCCGGCATTTCTGACCTTGCCAAAAGGTCTGCCGGCAAAGGGTCTGCCGGTGATCATCTTCCCGCACGGTGGGCCGTGGGCACGGGATGGCTGGGGATATGACAGTTACGCCCAGTTTCTGGCCAATCGTGGCTATGCGGTGCTGCAGCCCAACTTTCGTGGTTCGACCGGATATGGGAAGAAGTTTCTCAACGCCGGAAATCTCGAGTGGGGACAGAAGATGCAGGACGATCTGACCTGGGGCGCGAAGTACCTGATCGGACGTGGAATAGCTGCTCCGAAGCGGGTCGGGATCATGGGAGGATCGTACGGGGGATACGCGACACTGGCCGGGCTGGCCTTCACGCCGGATATTTACGCCTGTGGCGTCTCGATTGTCGGTCCATCGAATCTGCTGACGCTGCTCGACTCGATTCCACCATACTGGGAGGCGGCGCGGAAGGTCTT
>JBEGMZ010000312.1:0-3320 GCA_041182745.1 Acidobacteriota bacterium | reverse complement strand
CAGCCAGAGCGGGTCGATCTGATCGGCCATCATCCGCTCGGCCATTGCCGTTCTGCGGGTGGTGTCATAGATCAGCCAGAAGGTCGGCAAAACCAGTGGGAGCGCAACGAGAAGCGAGATGACCGTCATCAGCAACGCCATCTGCCATTGTTGAATCGATTGCCGAAGACCATTGTAGAATGATTTGAACATCGCGGTGATTACCCCGAGGCCGACCACATTGAAACACGAAACTTTGGGAGACCGAGTGCCGGCAATGCTGCGTGTTCCGATGCAGGCTGTTACGATTCAGACAGCGATAAAGAACTGAAGCAGCACCTCAGCCCAGAAGAGGAGGCTCCCCGCCCAGCGAATGGCCGGGGCGGCGCCACCTGCCGTCGTCCACGTGTTGTTGGTCAGGTTGACGTCGAGCAAGGCCTTTCGCCACGGGTCGATCTCGACTCGGACAAGTCTCGCCGGATGCCAGTACGCCAGCTGCAGCCAGCGCTGTGTCGCCGGCCAGGTCACGGTCCAGTTTGCGCCGGTCCGGGTGTCTTTAAAACGGTAGTTGATCGAGCGATCCGCTCCTGGGGAGGCAAGGCCGACGATTTGCTGCCCGTCGGCGAAGGTCATTAGAATATCGACCGGGAACCAGGCCTCACCGGTCCGACGAACCGTCACGTTCGCCCCCCAGCCGACGACCGGGGAGCCTTGATCTCCAGCCTCGACAATCTCGTAGTCGAGGCTGGTAGTACCGCGAACAAACTGATCGAAGAACCAGCTGAGATCCTGGTTCGCCACCTCACGGGCAACGGCGAAGAAATCGTTCGAGGTGGGATGACGATACCGCCAGCGCTGGTGGTATGTTCGCATAAGCCGATCCATGGCCTGCTGGCCAAGGAACCCCTCGAGTGAACTCAGGACAAGTCCGGTGCGCTGATATGAGTTGATCACATAACTGCTCTGATCGTAATACTTCCACGACGGCGTCAGGATCGGGTCGTTAAATGGATCGCGGAGGGTGAAAAGCCGGTTCTCATAAGGATGCGGCAGGGTGAAGGGCAGATAGCCCCAATTGAGCCCGAGAAGGTTGACCGGCAGCCGATCATCACCGTAGGCCTTCTCCAGTACCCTTGCGGTCGACCAGGTGTTGAATCCCTCATCGAGCCAGGACTCTTCAAACTCATTGCTGGCGACCATTCCCTGCCAATACTGATGCCCGAACTCGTGAACGATCACCCCTTCCGGATTCTGGTCGCGACCGGGACGCCAGCGCGTACCAGCGGTGATGAACGTTGGATACTCCATGCCACCGGCGCCGTCAGCGTTGTACGGCGGATCGACAATGGTCAGGGTATCCCACGGGTAACGTCCGTACCAGAGCCCAAAATATTTGATCGCGTTGAAGGCGGCGCGAAAGTGACGTTCCGCCTGCGCGGCATGCTCTGGCTGGAGCAACAAGGTCACTTCGATGTCCGACAATGAGGCCTGGTCGAGCGGGAGATCGAGGTGATTCGCGGTCGCCGCCAGCTCACTTGCGGTCACCTCATTCTCGGCCACAAATCGACGCCGGTAGACAAGGTAGTCGGTGTCGACCGTCCAGGCAAAGTCGTGAACATTCTCCTGGTAGAAATTGTAGGTCACCGTGCCATCGCCATTAGAACTCTCAGAACGCAGATGGCCGGTCGCCCCAATGCGACCGCGATAGACCGCCGGAACTGTCAGCCTGACATCGTACTCGCCAAAGTCGGAGTAGAATTCACTGTTGGCGTGAAATTGATGGCAGTTCCAGCCCGCAACCTCGCGCCCACGGCGGCCAACCGGCTCAAAGACACCTATCTTCGGGAACCATTGACCTACCATGGCAAAGCTGCCCCAGTAACCGGTGCGGGCGTAGACCCGTGGGAGCCGCGAGTTGAAGCCGATCTCGAGGGTGATCTTCTCACCGGGCCGGACCGGAGTGGCCAGCGGTACGCGAATAACTGTCCGGTCATCGACGTTGTCGTCATCCGGATTCATATACTCGATCCGCGAGGTCAGATCCTCACCCTCGGCCGTCCGCATCTGAAGAATGTCGATCCAGCCCCACTCGCCACCAGTGAACTGGTCACCACGGAGACTGCCACCCGACTCGCGGAAGAAGCTGCTCCTCTCATTTCGAAAGGCATTGAGGTAGAGATGAAACTGCAGCTCTCGAACCTCGACCGTCGAATCGTTGCGCCAGGTCAACTGCTGCTGACCATCGATCTCTACTGGCCGCTTCGCTTCATCAAGCTTCAGCCGCGCCTCGATCCGATACCTGACCACCGGTCGGGGCTGATTCTTCTCCTGCGCTCCTCCCCGGTCGGGACCCGCCAGCGATCCAAGGGTCACGAGGGCGATGATGAATATAAATCGGGCTGATCTTTTTTTCATAGGCTTCACTCCGCGCGCAGATTGGCCGGCTAAGCGCCAAAACAGTAGATCCTTCCCTGCTGGTCGCCAATGACGAGCCTCCCGGCAGCGAGAGCTGGCGAGGCCGAGATCGCCCCACCGGCGTTGAACTCCCACAGCTTCGCTCCCGTCGCCAGATTGAGAACGTATAAGCGGCCGTCGTTCGAACCAATATAGACCCGCTCACCGGCAATGACCGGGGATGACTCAACTCGGGCCCGCGTCGTAAAGGTCCAGATCGCCTTGCCGGTGAGAGCGTTGATCGCGTGAACCATCTTGTCACGTCCTCCCAGCACCACGCGGCCTCCGGCCACTGCCGGTGAGGAGTAGAATGGAAACTGGCGCGTCGGGTGGGTATAGAGCCACTTCCGGCGGCGTGTCTTCAGGTCAAGCGCGACCACTTCATTGTTGAAATTTCCAAAGAAGGCCGTCTGGCCATCAAAGGCCGCCGAGGCGGCCGTGTTGCCGCCGGCCGGCAGGCTGAGTACCTCGTGCCCGTCTGCGATCCGGATGCCGTGGAAGATCTCGTCACATCCGGCAAACCAGGCGACTCCATCGACCACCGCCGGCGTGCCGTGCACGTAGTTCTCAGTGCGGAACCGCCACAGCGTTCGACCGTCATTGAGCCGGAAGCAGTAGAGGTAGCCGTCATAGGATCCGATCAGTACCCGGTCGCCAACTATCACCGGAGAGGACTTGATCTCGCCGCCGGTCTTGTAGCTCCATACACCGCGCCCATCTGCGGCATTGACGGCGTGAAAGACGCCGACGAGATCGCCGATAAAGACCAGCCCACCTCCGACCGCCGGAGACGACTCGCCAATCGGCTCGGTCGTCACGTATCTCCATCTCAACTTTCCTGAGCCAAGGTCGAGCGCCAGCAGCTCGCCCTTGCCGGAGCCAACGTA
>JBEGMZ010000311.1:0-2674 GCA_041182745.1 Acidobacteriota bacterium | reverse complement strand
GACACTGTCGTCCCTGCCTTCGACCTCACCCAATGAGTACACGGGTCTCGCCTTCGATTCCCAGGCCCGGCTCTTGGTGGTGAACGCGGGTAATAAGCAGATCCTTCGTGAGAAGACGCCTGGGAGCGGTACTTTTGATACCATTCTCAGTGGTGGCCTTCTTTCCCGGCCGCGGGATATCGTTGAGGCAAGAGATGGTGCCCTCTACGTCATAAATCCCGGCGGTGAAACCGCTACCGGTGCGGTTCCGAGCACAAACCATCAGATCCTGAAGATCACCGTGAGTGGTACGACAGGAACTGCTACCGTCTTTCTCGGGTCGGCCCAGAGCGGTTACAGTGGAGATCAGTTGCCGGTTGGCACGGGTACAAGAATAAACATTCAACCTGAACCGATCAACATCTCACCGGTTAGCCCGGCGGTATTTGTCAGGACAACGGTCAATATCATCCTTGGAGGTAATGGTGAGTTGATATTCGCCGATGCCAAGAATAACGCCATCCGGCGTATTCGCTGAGTAAGGTAGTCTTATTCGTGAGGATTGAGGATGGGTGGTGGCACCCATCCTCACCGCAAAAGCAATAATCATTAACCCCACAACGTGTCAGGATCGACTGGCGGATAAAGGTGAGGGGGATTGTGGTACGGAGGCAATTAATGATGAGGGCAACCTGCCAATTTAACAGGATGAATGAAGCGATACGCCACCTCGTCGGCAGATTTCCTGCCGCGGGCCTGCTGGTGTCGCTGTTGCTGGTCACGCTGGTCTCCCTGGTGTCGGGCCAGAGTCCGACTAAAGAGGAGTCCTATGCGGTCTTCGTTTCACAGCGAAATGGATCATCGCAGCTATTTGTACTTGACTTGAACAGTCGTCAGATAAGCCAGCTGACCGACACCGGTCGTGGCCACTACGATCCGATGGCGGCAACCGGTGGCAGCTCGCTCGTCTTCTCCTCCCGCCAGGGAGCAGGATTTGAGCTCTATCGTGCCGATCTGGGGATGGCCTGGAGGTCTCGTCGCCCGGGGCTTGTCGGAGTGAACCGGCTGACGGTCAATGTGATGGATGAGGTTTCGCCGAGTCTGACCGCTGATGGTTCGACGGTTGTCTTCCATAGTGGCCTCGGAATTGAGACGATGAGTTCGACCGGTTCCAACCGGCGGGTCGTTCTTCCAAAGACGGAAAGAGCGATCGATATCAGTCCGATTGTTTCACCTGATGGGAAGATGGTCGCATTCATCTCCAACCGGGGCGATGTTGAGAACGGTCGTTATGATGTCTGGCTCCTTTCGCGTGAGACATCAGAGCTGCGTCAGCTGACGCGTGGGGCGGAGGCGCTCGGCGGCCTGAGTTGGAGTGGCGATTCGAAGCGTATTGCCTTCACGACCACGGCTACCAGCACTCGGCTGATGGGAATCGGTCTGGCCGAGGTTGAAGGAAGTACCTTCCGAATTCTGACAGAGCAGAATGATAGCAACCCCTCACTCTCGGCGCGCGGCGATCGAATGCTGTTTGTCTCTTCGCGGGATGGAGATCAGGAAGTATACCTGCTCAACCTGAATGGTGGCCGGGCTGAGCGTTTAACACACAGTGCCGGGCTGGATGACAGTCCGATCTTTATGGCAACCCCCAACGTTGCGCGACCCTCTCGTTCAACCCCGTGATCCGGGGTGCCTGATCTAAGTTGAACGATACGGACTGTCATATCAGGAAAGGACAACCTAAAATCGCTATGCAAACGATCTCCGCGAAGATAATAACGAAGGAGCAGACTTCTTTCACTGAACTCCTCGATAATGTCGAAGGGATTATCCTCGACCTGGATAATCTGCATTACTATACACTTAACCCTACCGGACTCTACGTCTGGAAGCAGTTGCGAAGTGGCGCCTGCCAGACGAGGGAAGGGCTCTGTAGCTCGATTAGTGGGGCCTTCAGCGTTTCGAGCGCCAGCATGGCGGGAGAAGTTGATCGCTTTCTTGAAGAGCTGGAGGGTAATGGTCTGATCTACCAGGCCGCCGACGACCAGTCGGTATCCGAGCTGCCGTCGGTTGTATCGGATCCGGCGTTGCCATCCTATGAGCCGCCGCGCCTCAAACTCTCGAACTCACTGACTCAGGTGACGCTGTCCGGTTCATCAACCATTGCGACTGCGGCAATTGCGACGGGCTGAAGTTCGATCAAAGTGGCGGCAGGGTTCCTGGCAGATTGGGAGCCCTGCCGCCGACAGTTTGAGATATGCCCACCATCAACCTCGTACTTGCCGGGGTTCCATTCGAAATCGAGACGCCATCCCTCCGGCTCACAGCACTCTTCGCCGACTATTATCGATACTACGACCCGGGCGTGATCTATGATCGTGGCACAGAGCTGTCATCGGCGCGGATCCGGCTTGAGCTGGAGAGTGTCGATGAGCTGCCAAAGCCGGCTGACTATCTTCCACCCGCGGCGCGACTCGTCTCACAGACCGGAGTGCTTGGATTCTGGGAGTGCGAGAAGGAGCGAGGAGGGGCGACGGAGTACTATTTCCGTACCGAGGTGGCAGCCTTTCACGTCGACCCAAAACTGGGCTTGATCAGGGGAGTGGTCGCGGAGGCCGCCCTCAACTATCCCCACATCCTGGCCAACACCTACTCGCTGTTTCCGATTCTGCTTGTGTTGCGGAGTCTGGGCTGG
>JBEGMZ010000310.1:0-6851 GCA_041182745.1 Acidobacteriota bacterium | reverse complement strand
CGGTTCAACCACTTTCTGTCAGTCCATCCTGAAATCATAGCTTCTCCTGCCTTTAATTAAAGTTCATATAAGTTGTGCCTGACTCGCGCTTCATCCCTGGATCTATTCAACGGATCTATTCAACTGATCTGGTCGGCACACGGTATCTGATCACATCAGATGATATACACTTGGTATAGTAGCCTCCACACATTAAATTGAAGTTAGCGCACCACAAAATCAACTTTTTTCGAGATTTTAGTTACGATCCGGACGGAATGTCCAGCTTCAAAGCTTCCGTAGTGGCTGGGATTCAGCGGCGCACTGCTGCATACTGGTCACGCTTTGACCGTTCAACCCACAAAGTTGAACAGGTTTTCGGCGGCCAGCGAAGGCCGTGAACCGCAAACCCGAATTCACTTTTCGACCTACTCTCTACACCTGGAGCCAATGTCGATAAACTGAAATAACGAAAGGATCTTTTGTGAACCAGAGAATCAAAGTCGCAGTTGCCGGAGTCGGATCGTGCGCCTCAGCGCTGATCCAGGGAGTGGAGTACTACTCTCGAAACCTGAACGAGACCGTCGGTCTCATGTATCCCGAGATAGGAGGGTACAGACTGAGTGATATCGAGTTTGTGATCGGATTCGATATCGATGCCCGCAAGGTTGGTCGCACCCTTCGTGAAGCGATCTATTCCCCACCCAACTGCAACATGCGTGTCATTCCGGAGGATGACTTCATCGGAGTAATCAGTCCGGGAGCGAGAGTCTTCAAGGGACCGGTGCTTGATGGCATTGCTCCACATATGCGCAATCTCGACCACTCGATAACCTTTGTCGAGGATACATCCTCTGCGGAGATTGACGCGGCAGAGTTGCGTCGACTGCTGATCAGTCACGAGGTCGACATTCTGCTCAACTATATGCCAGTCGGAGCTGAGGAGGCCTCCGCGTGGTACATTGAGAACGCAATTGAGGCCGGCATTCACATCATCAACTGCATGCCGACCTATATTTCGACGGCTGACGCGCGGAAGCTTGAACTGAAGGCGATCGACCGGAGAGTGACGATTGTCGGGAGTGATATGCGATCGAGTTACGGGGCGAGTCGGCTGTCGGAAGTTCTTCAGGGAAGCCTGATGGACTCCGGGCTCGAGGTCACCCAGCACATCCAGATGAACATGGCTGCCGGCTCAACTCAGGGAGAGGAGCATATTATCAATGGGCGCTCGGCCAATACCGATTTCCTGAATATGGCCGAGAAGTCGCGTCTTCACAACAAGCATATCTCGAAAGAGAATGTTCTGACCGGACAGTCGGAGGTCCGGGGCAGAGGGATGGCAGGCCGGACGATGTTTGCCGGGCCTTCATTGACCGTTGTCCAGCGGCCGGGTGGGACATACCAGGGAACCGACAACAAGATCTGTAACATCGACATTGTCGCCTTCGGTTTTGGTGGAGCGAGGTATGAGCTGACGGCACGGCTGTCGGTTCAGGATAGTCCAAACAGCGGTGGGATCGTTGTTGATGCGATCCGTTTCTGCAAAGTGGCACAGGAGATGGGAATCGTTGGGTATCTGCGCGGCCCGTCGGCGTGGACACAGAAGTCGCCACCTTTGCACATGACCACGGCCGACGCCAAGTTCGAGTGTGACGCACTGGCAAGGCGGCAGCTGACGCGGATCACGGAGAAGCAGGTCTACCCGATCATCGATCCGGGCAACCTTGGCTACACTTTCCAGAAATCGGTCACTGAATACGAATAGGTGAAGGCCGGTCGAAAGGGAGCCCCCGCGAAGAGAAGACCTCTGCGCGGGGGCTTTGTCATGAGTCGATCCCTGCCGGGCCTTGGTTCTATCGGTCGATCGCTGCTCAGCGACCTTGTCGCAGATCCTGATCTTTGCCCGCCGGAGGCAGACCGACTGAAGCCGGGGTGCGGTTTAACGCCGAACCGGATAGCGCGGAAAGAGTTGAAAGGATCGTGAGGCCGGCGGGCGGTGAGCTGGATTCGCTATGTTTGTGGCTTTGAGGCGGCAACGAGGCTCGCCAGTGCGCGTACCCAGCGTGGGTGGTCGTTCATCGCCGGGATCAGGACGAGTTCACTGCCCCCTGCTTCAAGAAACGTCTTCCGGCCGCGTTCGCCGATCTCTTCGAGGGTTTCGAGACAATCGGCGACAAATGACGGACAGCAGACAGCCAGTCGCTTTACACCCCGAGCGGGCAGCTCCGTGAGGACCTCTTCGGTTGTCGGGCCAATCCAGGCGGCTCGACCAAGACGCGATTGGAAGGCGATGCTGTAGCTGGCTGGTGGGAGGCTCAGTCGTTGGGCTATCGAGCGGGTTGTCGCGACACAATGGGCGCGGTAGCAGAGTCGATTGGCGTCCGTGACGCGCTCACAGCAGTCATCCTGGCGCAGGCAATGTTCCCCGGTCAGATCGAGCCGTCGCAGGTGGCGTACCGGAAGGCTGTGATAACTGAAGAGCACGTGATCGGGGCGGAAACGCTCGAGGTGCTCGCCTGTGTTGACCGCTTCAGCGGCGATATATTCCGGATGATCGTAAAACGGCGGAATCAGCTCGAGGCGGTCGAGGCAGCCCAGTTCTATCGCTGCCGCACGCAGCGCAACGGCGGCAGTCTCGTAGCTCGATTCGGCATACTGCGGATAGAGCGGCACGGCGACCAGTCGGCTGACGCCGGCCTCCAGCAAGCGGGCAAGTCCATTCGCAATCGAGGGCTGACCATAGCGCATGCCGATCCCAACCAGGCATCCATCTCCGAGCTCTTGCTGGAGGCGGGTAGCGAGCCGACCGGTGTTGACCAGCAATGGGGAGCCCTCCGGAGTCCAGATCGATTGGTAGAGCTTCGAGGACTGATACTTCCGGCGCGGCACGATGATCACATTGACCAGCGGCCAGCGGAGGAGGAAGGGGAGATCAAGAACCTTCCCATCCATCAGGAACTCTCTGAGGTAAGTCCCGACGGCCGCCGGGGTCGGTGCCGTCGGGCTGCCCAGGTTGACCAGTAAAACGCCGGTTTTCGTCATAGCTTTCCAAGAATTGTGCGGGCTGCCCAGGCGGAACGATCCAGAATCTTTGAGAGACCAATGCCGCCAAGGTAGTTTCCCACGAGAATAAGCGGCCCTGCCATCACGGATTGGGTCAGGGTCGTGGCCAGCACGCGCTCGAGCGTCAGGTCGTAATGCGGCAGAGCCTCGGGCCAGCGTGTGATGTGGATCGCGAGCGGGGTCTCGGTTCGGCCGCTAAACCGATCGTGATCAGCCGCCACAATGGCAGCAATCTCCTGATCGCTCTTCTCGATGAAGTGCGGATCGAGCGCGCCTCCAAAGATCCAGGACTCGGACCGATGCTTGCTCCGCCCGGGAAAGATCGCGTCGTTCAGCAGAACGCCCCGTGCCCGAAATCCCTGATCAGGCGGGAAGAGGCAGCCAAATCCACGGAGCTGCTCCGGAACCGGATCGTAGAAGGTGGTCACGGTCACCAGCGAAAGCATCTCGATCTGGCCAACTGCGGCGGCAACTGCAGGCTCGACATCACGCAGGAGCTTCGCTGCCTGTGAGGCCGAGGTGCAGACGACGGTCGGCTCACCGGGTACGACCCGTGCTTCCCGGCCATAGACAAACTCGACGCCCTGGCGCTGAAGATGGCTGACCAGCCCGTCGATCAGCTCCTGCATCCCTCCGGCCGGGGCAACGGTTCCACGAACGCGGGGTTTCGGCGGGTGCTCGAACTCACCCGGTGGACGTGGCCGCCGAATGACGAGACTGGCGCTCATCCGGTCGCTATCGCCGGCATAGATGCCGCCAAGCACGGTTGAAAGGCCGTAGAAGGTCGCTCCGGATCCAAGGACGCGACCTCCCCAGCCAGTGATCGTCTCAGCTGGTCGCGGAGTAAGCCTCCCAACACTGCAGAGCAGTCCGGTCGCAAGCCGCATCACCTCTCCGACCGTGAGCGGGAACCGGCGCAATCCCGAACGCCAGATGAAGCGGGCCCGACTCTCCCGCTGCGGCTCGATCATTCGAATTCCAGCCTCGCCGCAGAGCTCCTCCAATCGTCCGGTGTTTAGTATGCCGTTGGCGGCTGTCTCAACCAGCCCGAGTGGTGTGTGGTGAGTGCCGATCAGACCACCCGCCCGGTCATTCTTCTCAACGATCCGCACCCGGGCTCCCGCCTTTCGCAGGTAGTGGGCCGTCGTCAACCCGGCGAAACCTCCACCAATCACCGTCACCATCTTTCCAGTTCCATTATTCATGGCTTCACATTGCCTGTGAAAATGTCCTCGAAGTCGGCTCCTGCCGCCGGAGTCGATGATCAAAGAAGATGCAGGCATTGCGGAGGAATGGTAGCCCAGCCTCGGTCAGCCGCAGCGTATCCCCAGCCAGCTCGACCAGACCATCCTCGATCATGGCGGCCAGAAAGATCGGCGCGTCCTGCTGCTGCTCGGGAGTCAGCCTGACCGCAAACCGGGTCATAAAGACCAGGATCTGCTCGCGGAGTGAGCGATCCTCGGCATCGAGCCGATGTCCGCGCAGCGTTGGCAGCTCCCCCTGCCGCAAACGCTTCTCATAGACTGGAAAAGCCTTCTCATTCTGATGGAAACAGTCGGGAGTCTCCGAAATCGCACTTACTCCCATTCCAAGCAGTACCCGTGTCCGCATCTCGGTATAGCCCATGAAATTCCGGTGAAGCGACCCATCAGCTGCCGCCACCGCCAGCGGATCATGCGGCAGCGCGAAGTGATCCATCCCGATCTCGATGTAACCGCCATCGAGCAGCAGGCCTCGCGCCAGTTCATAGAGCTGACGCTTCTCGCCCGATTTCGGGATGTCTTCATCCCGGTAGCTTCTTTGCGTCGGCTTGATCCACGGCACAAGGGCAAAGCTGTAGAGCGCAATCCGGTCCGGCCGCAGCTCGAGCGTATGCTTCGCCGTCATAACAATGCTCGAGATAGTCTGCTTTGGCAGGCCGTAGATCAGATCGAAGTTGACCGACTGATAGCCAATCTGGCGCGCCTCGGTGGTCACCCGAGCAGTCTCCTCAAACGGTTGCTGACGATTGACTATGCGCTGAACCTCCGGATCGAAGTCCTGCACCCCGAGTGAGATCCGCCGGAATCCGAGTTCGCGGAGCGCGGCGAGGTGGCCCGGTGTCGTCCGCCGCGGGTCCACCTCGACCGAGGCATCGAACCGGTTCGGATCCAATGTCGTCTGCTCAAGCAGGGGGCGCAGGATTCGCGTCAGATTTTCCGGTGAGAAGAAGGTCGGTGTCCCACCACCAAGATGGAGCTGACGGAGTGGCCGCCGCCGCAGGTCGGGCACCGCTTCGCAGTAAAGGTCCCACTCCCGATTCATCAGCTCGACGTACTCCTCTTCACGTCCGTGGTCACGGGTGATCACCGTGTTGCAGGCACAATATGTGCAGAGCGTCTCGCAGAACGGCAGATGGAGATAGATCGACCAGGCAAGGTTCTCATCCTGCAATGCCCGCCGCATCGAATCGATCCACTGCGCGGTCGTTGGTGGATCGCTCCAGAATGGAACCGTCGGATAACTGGTGTAACGCGGCGCCGGTACATCGTACTTGCGAAACAGGTCGCTCATCCCATCACCTCCCTGACCAGCTGGACAAACTTGCGGACGTTGCCTTCCGGAGTTGCGGGAAGCAGTCCGTGACCAAGCCCGCAGATCCAGCCATCGCGGGGCAGGTTGATCAGCGGGGACAGCCAGCGGCGGAGCTGCGGAATCAGATCGGACTCGTCGAGCAGCATCAGCGCCGGATCGAAGTTGCCCTGGACGAATCCCCGGTTGAACATTTCAAAAGCCTCGCGCAGATCCCAGCGATGATCCAGTCCGACCCCCGCCAGCTGGCCAGCGGTGAAGAGAGCATGGCGCAGGTGCGCGGGCTGTGTTCCCTTCGAATAGTAGCCTGGTGCGCTTCGGCATCCGTGAACCAGCCGCTCGAGCTGTGGAATCACGAGGTCACCGTAGACCTCCGGTGCGAGTTCACCCGCCGCCGTATCGAGTACCATCACCACCTCAGCGCCGTTGGCGTACTGATCATCGACCGCCCGCACGAGCAGCGGAACCAGTCGATCACAGAAACGCTCGAAGAGTCCGCAGCGCTGCTTACTTGGCACGAGTGGGCCGCTATGCCTCCCTTCCACGGCATAGGTGAAGAGCGTCCACGGTCCGCCAACAAAGCCGATCAGACTTCGATCAGCTGGCAGCACCTCACGAGTCCGGCTAAGTGCAATCCCCTGAAAGAGGAGCGCTGGCCAGGCCTCATCGACCGGCAGCAGACGTTCGATGTTCTCACCATCCAGTTGCCAGCCGAGCCGGGGCCCGGCATCCGTGTACTCAAGACCCATCCCCAGCGCCTCAAGTGGAAAGAGCAGGTCGCTGAACAGGATCGCCGCGTCAAATCCGAAATCGGCGACCGGTCCGCGCGCCGTCTCCGCCGCCAATTCCGGCTGCTTGCAGAGATCGACAAAGGAGTGCTTCCGCCGCAGATTCTGGTAGTGATGATGATAGCGACCCGCCTGACGCATCATCCAGATCGGTGGTGTCGCCTGTGGGATGCGCCGCCTGGCGTTCTGAAATCTCTGATTACTCATACCATCTTTCCGGGAGCGAGGGCTTCGGACTGGCTCTCTGCGCTCCACTGATAACCGACACCGCGGACCGAGCGGATGAACTGCCCCCCGACATCGCCGAGAGAGTGACGCAATCTGACGATCAGGTTGTCGACCGTCCGTTGATTGGGAAGGCTCTCGTCGCCCCAGAGCGCATCGATAATCTCATCCCGGCTGACCACTCGCGGCGCGGCGACAATCAGAAGCTGAAGCATCTGAAAC
>JBEGMZ010000309.1:0-3407 GCA_041182745.1 Acidobacteriota bacterium | reverse complement strand
CGCCGGTCGGCTTCTGCTCGGGGTCGGGCAGAAGGGGCCAGGCGGTGAAAAGGGGAGAATCCTAGCGATCGATTCCGAGGGGCGGCTCGACCCGGCCACCCTGGTTGCCCTGCCTGAGGGGCAGGTTGCCCGTCTGGCGTTGGCCGGAGACCGTCTCTTCGCTGCTTCATCCAACCTCGGTAAGCTCTACGCGATCGCCCCTGGAATCGTGACCGACGGCTCGGTCACCAGCAACGTCCTCGACTCGGTCCACCACGCTACCTGGGGTGAGCTTGCGTGGCGCGGCAGCGGGACAGTCGAGATGGAGACGCGCAGCGGCAATACCTCCACTCCCGATCCAACCTGGAGCGACTGGGCGCCCTCCCGCCAGAGTCGTGTCAGCAGTCCCGCCGCCCGCTATCTGCAGTGGCGGGCCATTCTGCGACGCGATGCTTCCGGCTCCTCTCCCCGCCTCCGTGAGGTGACGATCCACTATCTGCCGAGGAACCTCGCGCCCCGGATTGGATCGCTGACCGTCCTCCCGGTCGGCGTAGCCCTGCAGCCGGCACCTCCGCCCCAGATGGAGGGCATTCCGGCCGCGCTCCAGAGCGAGGCGACCACCATCACCAACAGTGTCGCCATGCCCCCCCGTCGCGTCTATCAGCAGGGAGCGCTCTCTCTTCAGTGGCAGGCCGACGATCGCAACGGTGACCTCCTGGAGTACACGGTCCTCTACCAGCCGACCTCCGGCACCGAACTCTTTCCCCTCCGCGCTGGCCTGCGGGACAACTACCTGACGATCGACTCGAAGGAACTTCCCGACGGGAGCTACCACTTTCGTCTTCTCGTCAGTGACCGCCTCGCCAATCCGCCTCACCTCGCGCTCACCGGGCAGCGGGAGAGCGAGGCCATCATCATCGACAATACCGCCCCCGAGCTGACCGTCCGTCCGGCCGAACTCTCCGACCGCCGCGTGACGATTCGCGCCAGCGCCGATGACCGAACCTCGATCATCCGCCGCGCCGAATACCAGCTCGATGGTGGAACCTGGGTTCCCATCTTTCCGGTCGATGGAATTGCCGATTCGCGCCGCGAGGAGTTCTCCCTCACTCTCGACCTCCCGGACCGACGGCCCCATATCGTCGCGTGGCGTGTCTTTGATGCCAACTCCAACATTGCCATCGCTCAGACTGCGGTTACTCCCCGCTAAATCGGAACAGGCAACATTGGGACACAGTTTGATGGAATCGCCGCGAATCGGGGAGGTTTTTCAATGTTGCCTGCTCCCATGTGGCTGTTTTTACATGTCGGCTGTCTCTAATTAGTCGCGTTTCTCCACTCGAAAGGATCCAGACGATGCTCCATTGCCGAACTACTCTCGCCACACTGCTCATCATCGTCGCCGGGCTTGTCGCTCCCGGCCAGATTGTTCCGAACCGCGGACTGACCCCGGCGGATCTCGATCTGGCCCGCGCTCTCTCCCTTGAGGTTGGCGGCGCCAATGCTGAACTGGTCTATGCCCATCGCTTCGATCCGGTCACTCGCGGCCAGTTCGACTCACTCCTTGTCGTCTACTACCGGAAGAACGACCGCGGCCAGTCCGAGTCCTTCGCCTTCATCCATCGTGACGGCCAGCGCCTGATTCTTGCCCTCGACTCCCAGGGCCGGGTTCTTCCGCCTGGAGACCGTTTTCTCCGCGTCGGTCTCCGTCGACTTCCTGATCAGCCGCCCATCCTCCGTGTCGTCGGCTCGTTCGATGATCCCGCCCTCGGCTCCTCCCAGCGCAATGTTGACTACCAGTTCAACCGCACCGACTTCGCCCTTGTTGGCCAGTCGGTCAATCGGCTCACCTCGTTGCCCCGCAATTAATCTCTGCTGTCTCGCTATCTGCACCGCGCAGATCAGCCCTGCCGGCCATTCTGGCTCGACCCGGTTGCGTCTTCAGTTCTGCTTGTAAATATTTCTGTAATGATAGTTGACAGTCCTGCACTCAAGTTTTATATTGCACTCGTGCTTAAGAGAAATGCTTGAAGCACATCACGCCGGGCCAGCCCCGGGGACTGGCCGGTCGGACTGGGTTTTGAACCTGGTTGAGCCTGAACCGGGCCCGGAACGGGCGAGATAAGCAGTGACGGTGTGGCCGCAGCGCCGGGCAGTCGCAAAAACAGTAAAAACATTAAAGACAGTAAAGACAGTAAAAACAGTCAGACGATGGAGGTAATGAAAAGATGACTTGGATGATCAATCGAGACGCGTTCAACGATCTGAGGGGAGTACAGGCGGATGTCAATCGAATCTTCAGCGCCGCTTTTCCACGGCTCAGTGAGCCGGGAGAGGGGCTCGAGAAGGGGAGCTGGGTGCCAGCGGTGGACATCAGCGAGGGAGAGCTGGCGATAGTACTGGAGGCGGATCTGCCGGGGGTGAAGCCGTCCGATTTCAGGCTCTCGGTCGAGAACAACGTTCTGACGTTGAGTGGTGAGCGGCGAATGGAGAAGATGGCGAATGAGGTGAAGGGGGAGCGCCACCACCGGATCGAGCGACAGTATGGAAGGTTTACCCGGACCTTCACGTTGCCGGCAACGATCAACGTGGAGAAGGTCTCGGCAGAGTTCCGGGACGGTGTTCTGCGGGTCACGCTGCCGAAGCGCGAGGAGGTTCGGGCGCGCCAGATCCAGGTGACGGTGCGAACCGATGACGAGAAGGCCGGAGTTGCGAAAGCCGGCTGACGGTCGGTGCGTGGCCGATAACGCCGCGTTGGTCTGATGTCGGACGGGCTCCGGGGCTTGGCGGCAACGGAGCCCGTTCTTCTAAGCCGAAAGGGCCGCCATCGTAACAGACGACATCGGAGCAGATCCCTGGTTGGTGGCCATTCCAGCCTTCGGGATCCCGCGGTTGCCTGTTCCGATACCGGCGGATAAGTTACTGAAAATGGTCGGGTGATGCGGAGAACGAGTTGGTGAGGGGGTGTCTATGAGGTTGGACAAGTTCACGGTACGGGCCCAGGAGGCGATCGAGTCGGCAGTTGGGCTGGCTGAGAGTCACAGCCAGCAGAGCGTTGAGACGGAGCACCTGCTGGCGGCCTTGATCGGGCAGGCGGAAGGGGTGGCCCGGCCGATGCTGGGGAAGATTGGAGCGAAGGCGGATCAGGTTCTGGCCGAGGTGCAGGAGGTGATTGCGAGGCTTCCGCAGGTGAGTGGCGTCTCGCAGCGCTACTATGGTTCGCGCCTCTCGGAGGCCTTCCAGCGGGCGCTGAAGGAGGCGGATCAGCTCAAGGATGAGTATGTCTCGTCAGAGCATCTGCTGCTCGCGATAGTCGATGAGAAGCAGGGAGAGGCGGGACGGATCCTGCGCCAGCACGGGGTGAGCCGTGAGGCCCTGCTCAAGGTGATCGAGGGCATGCGGGCCGGGGCGCGGGTGACGAGCCAGAA
>JBEGMZ010000308.1:0-3003 GCA_041182745.1 Acidobacteriota bacterium | reverse complement strand
TCTGTGAATAGTGCATAAGCACCAGGACTCGTAATTCTGAAGGGAAAGTGGACCGAGCGTCCATCAAGTTTGAGCTGCCAGAGCTGGTTGCCAGGTCTGATGAACTCACCTGAGATCACTTCAAATTCGTGATCAGAGAATGCAAGTACTGCCTCCATTTTGATGTTTTCGACCGCTTCAGCGGTGCCATCCTCGAGTGGCAGAAGAAGCACGTTCATCGACTCATCCGGTCCCGGAGCAAGTTTGAATTCGTAACTTCCAGACTCAAACTGAAAGACGCCCGCCCACTCGAACGGATATTCAGGCTCAAGAAAACGCGGGTCGATCACCAGTGCCCGATCAAGATTGAAGCCACCAATATTGAGAATATGGTCGAGGTCGATCACGGCGTTGGTAGTTCGAAATATGCGTGCCGCCGAATTCATGGCTTTGATGCGTGTCTCGAGTCGATCGACCTCATCAACGGGAACAAGATCCGTCTTGTTGAGAAGGATGACATCCGCGAAAGCTACCTGCTCACGCGCCTCTTCACTGGTATCGATGTGCTGCCAGATGTGTCTGGTATCAACAAGTGTCACGACCCCATCAAGCGCCACTTTTGCCTGCATCTCATCATCGACAAAAAAGGTCTGCGCGACCGGACCGGGATCAGCCAGCCCTGTCGTCTCGACAAGGATGCAGTCGAATCGATCCTTTCGCTTCATAAGGTTGCCGAGAATACGGATCAGGTCTCCGCGCACAGTGCAGCAGATACACCCGTTGTTCATCTCGAAGACCTCTTCATCGGCATTAATGACCAGATCCTGATCGACCCCGATCTCGCCGAACTCATTCTCAATTACGGCGATACGCTTGCCGTGATTCTCCGAGAGGATGCGATTGAGCAGCGTCGTCTTGCCCGAACCGAGAAAACCGGTCAAAACCGTCACCGGAACTCTCCCCTCATTTTCAGCAGTATTAACGGACATATTCCCTTTCCTCCTGATTGAATTTCAATACTGATGATCTTCTTCCGGCTTTTGGGCCAGACTTATGACATCTGCGTATTCAATATCCATCACCGGTTTGTGGATCTTGTATTGACGTGCGCTCCCCGGAGTATCGAGGACAGCGATAACCGTCTCGATCGGTGGACATTCCTCATCCATACACTGGAGTTCTGCGACAAGCACTTTTGTACCTTCAGTCAGATTGAATACCTCCGCCGTCCAGCGACGAATCTCCGCTGTTCGTTGTGGATCGGGACGTGGACTGGAATCTGATGGCCCATCAAAATTGAATTTCATCTCTTTGCCTCATCTCCTTCATCAACAGTCTCCGGCAATCTCAAGGTGTTCAAGATCAACGAAATCTTTTAAATTGCAGTTCGCGAAGGCTGGACGGAAGCGGCGCCATCTCCTCAATGCGCGCGGTCTCCATTGCCCAGTCCCGCAATGCGACAAAATGCTGCTGGTGAACAAGTCCACCAAGCCAGATCGTCTCATTATTTCCAACCAGACCAACCACGTTGACTAGATCACAAGGCCCTAGGCACCCGCTAATAGTCAGATGGACGGATTTTAGAAGTCCACGCATCTTCCATTCGTTCTTGATCCACGCGACAGGAACGGGAGGGTTCCCGCGGTCGGTTCGGCCGCAGCAACATCCGGTGCAGAGCAGCAGCTGGGCAATCGTCTTTCTGGCGGTTTGCAGTCCTTCTTTCTTCACTTGAGCCAATCTCAAGCCTCCTTCCTGAAAAGAGTCCGATCAAGCCTGTCAAGGAGCGCTTCGTGCGATGACGGCAGCGGATCCAGCGCACCGATCAGGCGGTCCCGACGAAGACGCATCCATATCTCAGCAACCAGTGGAACAGGTAGTCTGGCATTCGCCAGCAGATCCGGATTTGTCAGTATCTCGGCCGCCGCCCCCTGGCAAAGCAGTCTCCCACGATCGATGATGGCGATCTGCTCTGCCCACGTGGCTGCAAAGTCGACGTCGTGAGTGGCCATTACAATCGTTATACCGGCCAGCTCAAGACTTTTGAGGAGTCTCATCAACTGGCTGGCCCCCGACCAGTCGAGGCCAGAGAGAGGCTCATCGAGGATCAGGAGGCGGGGTCTCATTGCAACGACCCCGGCGACGGCGACCAGCCGCTTCTGGCCGTGACTGAGAGTCCAAGGGTTACGTTCCGCCAGGTCCTCGATCATCAGCATCCGAAGCGTCTCACGCACCCTCACCCGGACAACCTCCCGCCCGAGCCCAAGGTTGAGCGGACCAAATGAGACGTCTTCCTCAACCGTTGGCGCGAAGAGCTGGTCTTCAGGGTTCTGAAAAACCAGTCCTACCTGCTGCCTCCACCATCGCAGGCCGATCTTTGAATAGTCAGCCGGGCTGTTATCGATGCTGATCGTTCCGCTATCAGGCCGGAGCGTTCCGTTGAGGTGGAGGAAGAGCGTCGACTTGCCGGCGCCGTTGGACCCGATGATAGCCAGTCGCGATCCTGACCTCAGGTCAAGATCGAGTCCACAAAGGGCGTCGATCCCACCCTGGTATCTGTATGTCAGTCCACGAACATGGATCAAACTGAGGGAAGAATCGATAACTGCCATCAGCGAACTCCGGACAGCAGATCAAGAAGAGATCTCCAGCTCGACACCAGAACAATGGTCGCGACCATCGCTCCGACCACCATCAGTCGAGCAGGAGAGATGCTGAAATCTGGCGCCAGTGTTCGCAGCTCGCCATCGCCGGCACGTGCAGCCAGTCCAAACTCGAGCCGGCGAGCACGTTCGATGGAGATCACAAAAAGTCCGGTCAACAGCATTGCGACCGAACGTCGCGCCGTGCCAGACGTTGCATAACCTCCTCGTGCAAGTTGAGACCTGATCAGAACGCAGGAGGACCTGAAGAGAATCCGTGCAAACCTGGCCGTCGAAACAAGGAGATCAGCAAAGATCACCGGAAATCCGATCCTTCTCAGGATGACGACCAGCTCGCCGATGGACACTGAGAGGGAGAGATAGC
>JBEGMZ010000307.1:0-3544 GCA_041182745.1 Acidobacteriota bacterium | reverse complement strand
CGCGAAACGATCGCCTACGGCTATGGTCGCGGTCAGGCAACGGCGGGCGAGCAGGTTCACCTGCGCGACTACTGGCGAATAATCCGCCGCCGACTCTGGATACCAACCAGTGTGGTCCTGCTGGTTGTAACGCTGACAACCATCTACAACCTCCGCCTGCCCTCGATCTATGAGGGGGTAACGAAGATCGAGATCAGCCGCGAAGACCGCGCCGTCAACATCAAGGACGTACAGATCAGCATGGGGGGCGGAGATGATACCCAGTATCTCAACACCCAGCTGAAGATCCTGCAGAGTCCAAAGATCGCCTATCTGGTGGCGAAACGGCTTGATCTTGAGCACAACAGCGAGTTCGCTCCCGGACTTTCACGACCGCTCGATCTGCAGTCAGAGCAGTTGGTGGAAGCGGTCGAGGTCTCGGAGGGGGAGAGCGATGAGCAGGCGGGAATGCAGCGCCTTGAACCCTTCACCGCCATTCTGCTCCGCAATGTCGAGGTTCGCCCGATCCGGGACACGCGGCTGATCGAGATCCACTACCGGCACCATCTGCCGGATCTTGCCCGAAAGATTGCCGACAACTGGGCAGAAGCGTACAAGGACAACAACTTCAACGACATCTACAACACCAACCGGGATTCCGGAAGATTTCTCGCCAAGACGATCAACGATTACAAGATAAAGGTTCAGCAGTCCGAAGAGCGGCTGCTCAATTTCCGTCGTGCCAACGAGGTGATCGATTTTGGAGAGAGAGAGAACACCGTTATCGCCCGACTTGGATCACTCAATCAGACGCTGCTGCAGGCGGAGAACGATCGTAAGAACGCGCAGTTGACCTACGAACTGAGTCGGAATGTGCCGGACGTCACCACGCTGCCTGATATCCAGCGGGATCCGATGGTTCAGGATCTGAACAAACGGGTGACTGATCTGCGCGCCGTGCGCGAGCAGCTGTTGGTTGAATTTACGCCGGAATGGCCTGAAGTGAGAAAGGTGACGCAGCAGATCGCACAGCTTGAGGGCGAGCTGCGTGCCGCCCATCAGCGAACCCTGAGCACGATCGAGAACATCTACCGGACCGCAGTACAGCGCGAAGATTCCCTCCGAAAGGCCTTCAACCAGCAGCGGATCGAGACGCTCCAGCAGAGTGAGGGCGCGATTCAGGCCAAGATGCTGCAGCAGGAGATCGACACAAACCGGCAGATGCTCGACCGGCTGCTCCAGAGCCAGCAAGGGGTCGAGCTCTCAACCGCTGGTCTCTTCAAGAACAGCATCCGGGTGATCGAGAACTCGCCCCGCCCAAAGAGTCCGGTGGAGCCAAAGCGGGGACAGAACATCTTTTTGAGCGCGCTGCTGGCGCTGATAGCCGGAGTCGGACTGGTACTCTTCCTTGACTACATCAACAATAAGATCCAGTCGGTTGAAGATATTGACCGATACCTGCACCTGCCAGCGCTCGGAGTTATTCCGATGCTCGAAGGGGGAGCGAAAGGGCGGCGCCTGCTGGGCAGCGGCGAGAGTGAGGAGTCGCGGGCGGCGGTCGGAGGCGGGAGTCTGATCCTGACACAGGTTGAAGCCAACTCGTCGATGGCGGAGAGCTACCGGCAGCTGCGGACAGCGCTGCTGCTTTCGTCGGCGGGACATGCTCCGCGCACAATTCTCTTCACCAGCAGCCAGCCGGCAGAGGGCAAGACAACGACGGCGGTAAACACCGCCATCTCACTGGCACAGACTGGAGCCGCAGTGCTGATAATCGATGCCGATCTGCGGCGCCCGCGAGTCCACAAGGTCTTCGGATTGAAGAATGGCGCTGGTCTGAGCAGCTTCCTTGCCGGAGAGGGTGATCTGGCCTCGCAGATCCAGGTCGCCATGCCCAATCTCTATGTTCTGCCGGTTGGCCCGCTGCCTCCGAATCCGGCCGAACTTCTCGGATCGGTTCGGATGAAGCAGGTGGTCGAGACGCTTTCGGCCAACTTTGACCACATCATTATTGACTCGCCTCCGGTCGCCTCCTTTGCCGACAGTCTGATTCTCTCGGCCCTGGTCGAGGGAGTGATCATCGTCGTCAAGGGTGGAACGACACCACGTGAGATGGCTCAGCGGACACAGGGCCACCTCCGGAGCGTCGGGGCAAAAATCCTTGGGGTGGTGATCAATCAGATCAAGCTTCAGCCTCACGACTACTACTATTACTCAACCTACTACAGCCGATACTACTATGGTGGCGACAAGACCAGTGAAGAGACCGAGCGATGACGGCTCCGCGCCAGGGAAGGATCGACCGGTTCAGGAGTGAGCAGATCGCGACAGCTCCCCAATTCCAAGCTGCCTCGCAAAGAGGTTTCCTCAATGGTTGTGACCGGGGGAGTAGTCTCTGAGTCGGAGGCTCTTCACATTTAAATGTGCGGCATTTTCGGAATAGTCTCAAAAAGACGGCGGGATGAGCTGACCGGAGCCCTCGAGCGGGGCAGTCGGGCGCTCGCGCACCGGGGGCCCGACAGCGACGGACTGGAGCTGCTGACCGACGAGAAGCGTGGATGGACGATCGGCTTTGCCCACCGGCGTCTCTCGATTGTTGATCCGACCCCGGCTGGAGATCAGCCGATGGTTGATGAATCGACCGGAAACCTGATCACCTACAATGGTGAGGTCTTCAATTTTCGTCAGCTGCGGCGGACAATGGAGGAGAGCGGGGTTCACTTCCGCTCGGATACCGACACTGAAGTCGTCCTGAAGGGATTTGGCCGAAGCGGAGCACGGTGGAGAGAGGCGATCAAGCCGTGGCGGGGAATGTTCGCCTTCGGACTTTGGAACCACGACGAAGGGGCGCTGAGCCTCGTCCGTGACCGTCTCGGGATCAAGCCGCTCTATTACTACCAGGGAGCGGACTGCCTTGTCTTCGGTTCGGAATTACGAGCGCTGCTGGCGAGCGGTCTCGTTCCGCGCCGGTTGTCGCGGCAAGCGGTCGACAGCTTTCTTCGCTACGGGTCAGTGGAAGGTCCGCTGACGATGATCGACGGGGTCTGGTCGGTGCTGCCGGGTCATCGTCTTCTCTTCCGGAATGGAGAGGTCGGGTCAGCGCCATACTGGGAGATCGGTTGTGGGCCTGGCAGCGCCGAAGTTCACAATGAGAAGGAGCTGGTCGAAGAGATCGGCGAGTTGACCCGCGAAGCAGTCAGGCTGCGCACGGTCGCCGATGTACCAATCAGCGTCTTTCTCAGCGGTGGAATCGATTCGAGTGCCATTGTGTCGCTGCTTCGTCAGACGTGGAGTGGCGATCTGCGCACCTTTTCGGTCAGCTTTCCAGAGACGGAATTCAACGAGCAGTCGTACGCCGAAGAGGTGGCCCGACGCTACGAGACAGATCACACCTCGATCCTGCTCTCCGAAAATCAGATCCTGGGACGGCTGACAGCGGCTATGGACGCCCTCGATCAACCGTCGATCGACGGCATCAACACCTGGTTTGTCTCCTCTGCGTCTGCGGATGCCGGAATGAAGGTGGCGCTCTCCGGCCTGGGCGGGGATGAACTCTTTCTGGGATATC
>JBEGMZ010000306.1:0-3789 GCA_041182745.1 Acidobacteriota bacterium | reverse complement strand
CCGGCCGAAAGGGTCACCACGGCTGATTGCCTGGTTGAAATCTTACGTCGTGAGCTGGATCAACCAGGCCCATTCCTGGTCGATGCGGTGCTTGAATTTTAACAGCAGCGAGGGTTGTCATGAGCGTCAGGGTTTTTGATGAGCTGTCGGATCAGGCGCGTGAGATTCGAGATCGGCTGGCCCGATTTATGGATCAGCATATCTATCCGAATGAGTCACTCTACTACAACGAAGTGGCGAGCGGAGAGCGGTGGAAGGTTCTGCCACTGATTGATGAACTCAAGGCAAAGGCGCGCGCCGAGGGGCTCTGGAACCTCTTTCTGCCAGCGAGCGAGTATGGGCCGGGGTTGAGCAATCTTGAGTACGCGCCGCTTTGCGAGCTCATGGGGCGGGTGACCTGGTCAGCCGAGGTCTTCAACTGCTCGGCGCCCGATACCGGTAACATGGAGGTGCTGGTGCGCTACGGCACGCCGGAGCAGCGACAGACCTGGCTTGAGCCGTTGCTGAACGGAGAGATCAGATCCTGCTTCGCAATGACCGAGCCGGATGTCGCCTCGTCAGACGCGACCTCAATCAAGACGAGCATCGTTCGTGAGGGTGATGAATGGGTTATCAACGGCCGTAAATGGTGGACTTCCGGAGCTGGTGACCCGCGATGTCGATTCGCGATTCTCCTCGGACGCAGCAATCCGGAAGCGCCACGCCATCTGCGGCAGTCGATGATCATCGTTCCGCTCGACTCTCCGGGGGTGACAATCAGTCGAATGCTCAATCTGTTTGGCTACGATGACGCTCCACACGGCCACGCCGAGGTGACGTTTGATGGGGTGCGCGTTCCGGCATCAAATATGATTCTCGGCGAGGGACGTGGATTTGAGATTGCACAGGGGAGGCTCGGACCTGGGCGGATTCATCACTGCATGCGTCTGATCGGGCTTGCCGAGCGGGCACTCGAACTCATGTGCCGGCGGGTACAGTCGCGGATCGCCTTTGGTCGGCAGCTCTCCGAGATGGGGGCGATTCGTCACGATATGGCCCGCTCAAGGATTGAGATCGAGCAGGCCCGTCTGCTGGTTCTGCGGGCAGCCCACCTCATGGACACCGTCGGCAACAAGGCCGCCCGCCAGGAGATTGCAATGATCAAGGTGATTGCGCCAAACATGGCGCTGCGGGTGATCGATCGGGCCATCCAGTCTCACGGTGCGGCCGGAGTCAGTCAGGACACTTTTCTGGCGGCGGCGTGGGCAGCGGCACGAAGTCTCCGCCTGGCCGATGGTCCGGATGAGGTTCACCTCGAGTCCATTGCCCGGCTGGAGCTGAAGCGCCATGAGTGATCACCACGCAATCAGGCGACTCTGTGTCTTCTGTGGCTCGAGTGCTGGAACCAATCCATATTACCGCGAGGTGGCCTTGAATCTTGGCCGGGATCTTGCCGCCCGGCGGATCGAGCTGATCTATGGTGGAGGCGGGATCGGACTGATGGGAGCCCTGGCGGATGGAACCCTCGCTGCCGGGGGCCGTGTGACGGGCATTATTCCTTCCGGCCTTGCCTCGAAGGAGGTCGCCCATGCTTACCTCACCGAACTGCGGGTCGTCAGGACAATGCACGAACGGAAGGCGGAGATGGCCGATCTGGCTGACGCCTTTCTCGCCCTCCCCGGTGGGATGGGAACCTTCGATGAACTCTTCGAAATCCTGACCTGGGCTCAGCTTGGTATTCACCGCAAGCCGATCGGCCTGCTCAATATCGATCACTATTTCGATCCACTTATTGCTATGGTCGACCACGCCGTGCGGGAAGGCTTTGTTTCAGCTCACCATCGCGGGCTGATCATTACCGCCAACTCGATTGATGACTGGTTCGACCGACTGCTGAATTATCAGCCACCACCAATCAACACCCGTTGGATTGGGATGCAGGAGGTCTGACCGGCAGATCTCCGGTCAATTCGACACAACCAGGAACTTCCACTATGACAACCAACAACGCGGAAAATAGTATCGCCCCGGCGAGCGAGCTGCCTCCTGGCGCCATCTCGATCAAGGATCTTCGCACCGGACTGACCGTTGAGGCGATCCAGCGGGCAATCGTCGACAATCTCTTCTACGCGCAGGGTCGGCTGCCGGAGTTTGCCACCATGCACCACTGGTATATGGCGCTCTCACTGACAGTGCGTGACCGCATGCTCGATCACTGGGTGAGAACTGCGCGGCGCATGGTCAGGCAGCGGGCAAAGATGGTCAGCTATCTCTCCGCCGAGTTCCTGATGGGGCCGCAACTCGGCAACAATCTGGTCAATCTTGGGATCTATGATCAGGCCCGCCAGGCAGTCGAGAATCTTGGTCTCCGCCTTGAGGATATTGAGGATCAGGAGGAGGAGCCCGGCCTCGGCAATGGCGGACTCGGGCGGCTTGCCGCTTGCTACCTTGACTCGATGACAACGCTTGAAGTGCCGGCCACCGGATATGGTATCCGCTATGAGTTTGGCATCTTCGACCAGCAGCTTCGCGATGGCTGGCAGATTGAACGGACCGACAAATGGCTCCAGTTTGGCAATCCGTGGGAGCTGCCACGCCCGGAGATAAATTTCTATGTTCAGTTTGGTGGCCGAACGGAGAGCTACTACGATCAGGACTTCAGGTATCGTGTCCGCTGGATTCCAGATCGAATGGTCAAGGGAGTAGCTTACGATACGCCAATTCCGGGTTACCGGGTTGGTATGACCAACCAGTTGCGGTTATGGAAGGCCGAGGCGGTCGAGTCGTTCGACTTTGCCGCCTTCAATACCGGGGACTATGACCGAGCGGTTCTTGACAAGATCACCTCCGAGAACCTGACCAAGGTTCTCTACCCGAATGACAATATTAGTCAGGGCAAGCAGCTTCGCCTCGAACAGCAGTACTTTTTTGTCTCCTGCTCGCTGCGCGACATGATCCGCAAGTGCCGTAATCTTGGGTATCCGCTCGAACGCTTCCACGAGTTCTTTGCCGTCCAGATGAACGACACCCATCCGTCGATCGCGGTCGCCGAGTTGATGCGGCTGCTGGTCGATGAGCACGAGATGGAATGGGATGAGGCGTGGAGCATTACCCGGCAGAGTCTTGGCTTCACCAACCACACCCTGCTCCCGGAGGCGTTGGAGAAATGGTCGCTACCACTCTTTGCGCGGGTGCTTCCGCGTCACCTCGAGATCATCTACGAGATCAACCGTCGCTTCCTCGAACAGGTTCACGACAATTTTCCGGGCGATCTCGATCGACTCCGACGGATGTCGCTGATCGACGAGTCGGGTGAGAAGGCGGTTCGAATGGCCCACCTCGCGGTGGTTGGCAGCCACGCCGTCAACGGTGTCGCGCAGCTCCATACCGAGCTGTTGAAGCAGGATGTCCTCCGAGATTTCCACGACTATAAGCCGGATCTCTTCCATAACATCACCAACGGGGTAACTCCCCGTCGCTGGGTGCTCTACGCTAACCCCGAGCTGGCGAGGCTGATCACGAGCCGGATTGGTGAGCGCTGGCTCAATCAGCCGGAGGAGATTCTGCCGCAGCTGGAGCAGTTTGCCACCGATCCCGAATTTCAGAACGAGTGGCTGGCGATCAAGCGGCGCAACAAGGAGCGACTGGCAAGGATCATCGATCAGCGAACCGGGCTCCGGGTCGATCCCGATTCGCTCTTCGATATCCAAGTGAAGCGTATTCACGAGTACAAGCGGCAGCACCTCAACGTACTTCATCTCATCACGCACTACTGGCGATTGAAGAGCGATCCGCAGGCCGATTTCAACC
>JBEGMZ010000305.1:0-2737 GCA_041182745.1 Acidobacteriota bacterium | reverse complement strand
ACCGAAGCCCGACCATAGCTGCTGGCAGCGAAATTGTGTGAGAACCCCAGCGTATGCCCGACCTCGTGGGCCGAGAGCTGTCTGATGCGGGCGAGGGACATCGCCACTGAATCGGTCGCCGGATCACCGATCGAAGCGGCGGCGAGATAGTCGACCTCTGGTGAGGCTCCGGCGAGGCACTCCAACTCCGGGTCACCGCTGCCAGCCGCGGCCGAGGCTCCGGGAGCGATCAACCCGGTGCCAAGCAGGACGTCCTGGCGAATCCGCAGGCTCCCGAGCGACACATTGCCCTTGATGATCTCACCGGTTCGCGGATCGATGACCGAGGCCCCGTAAGACCAGCCGCGGGTCGAGCGGTGAACCCAGTTGATCATGTTGTACCGAATATCCATCGGATCGGCATCCGCCGGCAGAACCCTGACTTGGAAGCCATTCCGAAAGCCCGCCGCCTCAAAGGCCGCCGCCCACCACGAAGCTCCCTCGACAAGGGCACTCCTGATTGGCTCCGGCACTCCATTGTCAACATAGTAGACGATTGGTCGGACCGGCTCAGAGACAGCGGCCGCCGGGTCTCTCTTCTGCAAGCGGTGACGGCGAATCCAGCGCTTCTCAATCGGTTCGGTGAAGGGTGAGGCATAATCGTGAAAGGTCAGCGGCATGGCGCTAACCCGCGGATCGTAGAGGCGGGGCCGATAGCCCTGCGCCTCGAGTCGCGGCAGCTCTACCAGCGAGTGGTGCTGGCGAACGGTCAGCGCCTGCGCAGAGGGTGAGACGCTCCGCAGCAGTGGCCCGGCGTCGTCGCCGGTCAGGGTGATGATCGTCTCAATCTCGGTGTTCTGCGGAAACCCCTTTGTCTGTGGCAGGTGGAAGGCACTCCGCGATTCGTCGAAACGGAAACTGCCCTGACGTGAGGTTCGAAGCTTCTCGGCCACCCCGTGCGTGTCACGCAGCAGAAAGGCGGTCGCATCGACCAGCACTCGCTCACCTTCGGTTGCCTCGACCCGAAAACCCCAGATCACCGCACGCGCGAATGAATCGGAGACAGCGCGACGCTCGGCAGCATCGCTGGTCAGGGCTCGGTACCGATAGTTCGGCTGCACCAGCAGCACTCGCGGACCGATCCGCTCAAATCTCACCACCGCCCCTGGCCCCAACTGCCCACGATCGAGGCCGATCGGGTTTGACCCTACTCCCGCCGGCAATGAGACCTGGTAGAGGAACTCCTCGTCAAAGCGAGTAATCTCCATCCACATCCGCCCGGTCTTCTGGTCCCAGTAGAGTGGAATGAATCCATCGATCCGCTTCGCCCCGGCCGTCAGTCCGGTGATCGTGCGCGTCTCGGTCTGACCTGCCCGGGCGTGGAAGACCTCCCCGGCGGGCAGGGCTGCCAGAAGGCAGGCAATCATTGTCAGCGGCAGTATCCGTCTCTTCATCTCTATTACCTTCTGTCTGTTACCTTCTGCTCTTTTACCTTATGAATGGTGAACCAATATGAGTGCATTATGTGTACTAACGAATAATGGATCAAGTCCGGCTCAAACTGGATGAAAATCGAAGGAGTTCCGGCTCTGTCAGCTGATCGATTCGATCGATTCGCCTGATCCGATCATCAGCCAGAAGCGAATTGTCTGTGAAGCGACTGTGACGGTCAAGCAGGATTGCCCTCATTCCCGCCGCGAGCGGACCTTCAACATCTTCGCGCCAGCTGTCACCAACGTGGACAACCGCCTCCGGAGCAAGGCCCATAACCTGAAGGGTCGTTCGAAAGATCTCCGGATCAGGCTTGGCCGCTCCCCACATCGTCGAGACGTGAACTACGGAAAACCGGTCAAGCAGTCCGAACTCTTTAAGAATACTGAACAGCCTCGTATCAAAATTTGAGACGACCCCGAGAATAAACCCGTGATCTGAGAGAGCACTCAGCGTCGAATCAACACCGTCAATCAGCCTCCAGGCCTCGGTGGTCTCAAAAAGCTGGTAGAGGATCTCAAAGAACTCGTCGAAGAGCGGGAACGATCCCTCCTCCGCGAAGACCTCCCGTACCAGCCGCCGCCACCACTCTGTCTCACAGCGAACGGTCTCTTCGAACGGGAGATCGGGCGCAAATGCCAGCTTCGGCTGCAACGGAAAAAGCCGCTGAAATCTCTCCTGAAGGTTGAGCGGATCAGCCTCGATCCCATAGTCAGCGGCAATCGTCGCGTAGATCATTCCGACCGGTTCAACCGGTTCGATCAGCGTCCCCCCCGCATCGAAAAAGATCGCTCCCGGCCGTGCCCGCTCAGCCCCTCCCGACGGACAGTTACCTTTTCTCATCTCGGGTTCTCATCTCAGGCCATTGCTCCCTTTCCGCAGTCAGTATCCGTCTGCCCAACATCACCTGCAGTTTTTTGATCACCTGCGCGGGCGAACAATTTGGCAAAAGCAGGGCCAGGATATAGACTACGCAGATTACGATGATACAAAATGCGGTTGGTCTCGATATCTGCGGGCATACCGATCGCTCGTGTGTGAATTGCATCTTCAAGGGAGTCTTACTTCATGAAGCATAATAAGTCAAAGCGATCGCTCGGAGTCGGACTGGCGACGCTGCTCCTTATCGTGAGCGGATCGGTCGGCTGGCTCGATGTTGTGAGGGCGGACGGCGGTGAGGTCTACGCTTTGCGCGGCGCGACGATCGTGACCGTCACCGGCGCGGTGATTCAGAAAGGGACGATCGTCATCAGAAAAGGTCTGATTG
>JBEGMZ010000304.1:0-2928 GCA_041182745.1 Acidobacteriota bacterium | reverse complement strand
ATTATATGCCGCGCTGACTGGCGCGGCGCTGATCGGATCGGTAATGGTCAGCTACACCAGCGCAAGGGCCGAATCTCTCATTCCAAAATGCGATGTTGGTTTTCTGCGGAGGCCGGAGCGGGTGGTGCTGCTGATCATCGGCTCACTGACGGTCTGGCCCGGATCGACCAGTCCGTTTCTCAACAAGATGCCAGCGACGATCTGGCTGATGACCGTTCTCTCCTACTGGACCTTTCTCCAGCGTCTCTACCATACCTGGCAGCAACTGCGCGAACTTGAACGAAATAGCCAGGCAGGACTTAACCGATAGTTGACGACCGGGGGTAAAAAGTGATCAATCTGCTTGCTTCCGTTACCGTTTACTCTAAAAATGGAAAACATGGGCGATAAACTTCAAAGAACGACCTTGATCTGTCCGTGCTGTGGCCACGAACGGGCGATCGCAGCAACCGGATGTAACGAATGTGGAGCGCGCCAGGTAGGGCCACCGTTGGCGAAGCCTGACGTCATTCTTCCGAATCTTGGCCCGTCCCTGATGGCGCTGGCCTGTGCTCTCCTGGTGCTGCTGGTCTTCGTCGCAGCCTGGATCTTCAGCAACGACTCCAAGGTGGGAAGGGTGCTGCTGGTATCGGTGCTGGGTGATGGCACAAAGCTGACCCGGTCGCTGCTCGCGGCAGATCCAAAGCTGCCGCTCTACCGTATCTTTACGTACGATGCCTCACGGCTGGCCTTCCTGCTCTCCGCGATACTGATTCCGCTCTCGATGGTCGGAATGTTGCTGGCGCGACGTGCGCGGCGACTGACAGCGGCAGAACCGGCAATCTTCGGCGGAGCACGGATTGCGCGCACCTCGCTGCTGCTCAGTTCGGCCTGGTTCATTCTGCTCCTAAGCGTCACTGCCTTCAATATTCCGGACGCGCTGGCGCGCGGGAAGGCGAAGCGCCAGGCGGCAACTCGCGCCGCGATGTACAAACTGCACCGGGAGGCGATCCAGAAATACTTCAATGAGTTTGGTCGCTACCCGGAAGAGCTGTCCGATCTCTCTCGCCTCAATATCAATGTCGAGGGAAAGTCGCAGCTCGACTATTGGGAGCAGCCCTTCCTCTACCGCCCGGACGTCGAGATGGCCTCAAAGGGAAGCAAGGTCAGTTTCACCAACTACCGCCTTGTTTCAGCGGGGGCCGACGGAAAGTATGGAACGGCGGATGACCTGATTATGGTCGATGGATCGATCATCGACACCCCGGCGGAGGACGACCTCCCGGTCAGCGTAGCCGGCAGCGGGGCGGCTGGTGAGAAGTAGGTATCCCGGCCACCGGTTCCCGGGTGCGGCGAACCGGTGGCCACATCTCTCTCCAGGATTATGATTCAACAGAGCTGGTATTCGCGCCTGCTGAACAGGCTGCGCGGGCGGGATCCAATTGCGGAATACATGGCCTGGCTGATCTCCCACGGGCGGGTTACAGAGGGTCGGATACTCGACCTTGTCCAGACTGACGACACCTTCACCATCTATTACCGTTACCGTATCTCCAACGTCAACTACGAGACATCACAGAACCTGACCGCAGAACAGATGGAGCGGAGCCACCTCTACGTGCCAGGGGCGAGTGTCAGTGTCCGTTTCGATCCACGGCGTCCGGGAATTTCGAGAGTGACCTGAGCGGTCGATCCTATGTTCAGAAAGGTTCTCATTGCCAACCGTGGGGAGATTGCCGTCCGGCTGATCCGGGCGTGTCGGGATCTTGGGATCTCACCGGTCGCGGTCTATTCCGATGCTGACCGCCAATCCCTCCACGTTCGCCTCGCTGACGAGGCGATCCATATCGGCGAGTCGCCGGCTTCGGCCAGCTATCTCAACGGTGAGCGAATCATCGCCGCCGCCCGGGCGAGTGGGTCGGAGGCGATCCACCCCGGTTACGGATTCCTCTCTGAGCGGGCCTGGTTTGCCCGGGCGGTGACCGCAGCCGGTCTGGTCTTCATCGGCCCGCCGGCGGAGGTGATCGAGCTGATGGGTGATAAGACCAATGCGCGCCAGGCAGCGGAGGCGGCTGGTGCCCCGATCGTTCCCGGGACGAAGCGGCCCCTCGCGAGCGAGGAGGAGGCGCGAGAGGCGGCCGAGATCATCGGCTATCCGCTTATGCTCAAGGCCTCCGCCGGTGGCGGGGGCAAGGGGATGCGAATCGTCCGCGAGGCTGATGAACTCGGCCCCGCCTTCCGACTCGCTGGCGCTGAGGCTGGTGCTGCGTTCGGCGACTCCTCCGTCTACCTTGAGAAGTATATCGAGCGCCCACGCCACATCGAGATCCAGATCGCCGCCGACCGCTTTGGCAATGTCATCCACCTTGGAGAACGGGAGTGCTCGATCCAGCGCCGCCACCAGAAGGTGATCGAGGAGTGTCCAGCCAGCTTCAACGACCCTGATCTGCGCCACCGGATGGGCCAGACTGCGATCGGAATCGCCCGCGCCGCCGGATACCAGAGCCTTGGAACGATCGAGTTTCTGGTCGACCCCGACCGTAACTACTACTTCCTGGAGATGAATACCCGGCTCCAGGTTGAGCACCCGGTCACGGAGATGGTGACCGGAGTCGACCTCGTCTGCGAGCAGATCCGGATCGCGGCCGGAGAGCCGCTCTCCCATCGGCAGGAAGAGATCGCCTGGCGCGGCTCGGCCATCGAGTGCCGGGTATACGCCGAGGATCCCGACCGACAGTTCCTCCCCTCGCCCGGTCGTATCACCCGCCTTCGAACCCCCTCCGGCCCGGGTATTCGCGACGACAGCGGCGTTTACGAAGGTTGGGAGGTTCCAATCCACTACGACCCAATGATCTCCAAACTGGCCGCGCAGGGCGCAGATCGTGGCGAGGCCATTGCCCGCCTGCGGCGCGCCGTCGATGAGTATGTCGTCGGTGGAATCCACACTAC
>JBEGMZ010000303.1:0-2842 GCA_041182745.1 Acidobacteriota bacterium | reverse complement strand
CCGGGCGGCACTAAAGGATCGCAATGCGAGATTTTAACCAACTCTAAATTCTATCAATTCGATTCAGGAGAGGAAGAATGGAAGTCAAGGCAGATGCGCGCAGATACGACGAGATCGAGTGTGACGCCCTGGTGGTGAGGGTCTTCGAGGGTGAGAAGCCAGGAGAGGGCCTGCTGGCCGAGCTTGGAGAGCGGACTGCCGGGTCGATCGGCTCGCTCTTTGAGACGGGTGAGTTCACCGGCAAATCGGGGGAGTTGGCCTACCTGGTCGCAACGGGGAGACTGAAGGCCCGGAGACTTCTTCTCCTTGGCGGTGGAAAGCCTGGCGAGGCTGATGAAACCCTGTTGCGAAAAATGGCGGGAACAGCGATCCGGTTCCTGCGCGGGAAAAAGGCAAAGACCATTGCACTCTTCCACCGAATCGGTGAGAACCCGGCCGCCGAGGCACAGGCAATAACCGAAGGTGTCCTGCTCTCACTCTTCGAGCCGGACAAGTACCACACCAGCGACAAGACGGAGAAAACGGTCGAGAGCGTGCTGATCAACGTGGACGGGGGTGCCGTCGACCAGGTCAGTCGTGGCATCGAGCGTGGACAGATCATTGCCGAAGCAACCAATTTCGGGCGAGAGGTGATCAATGAGCCAGCCAACGTACTGACGCCGACCGAGCTGGCCCATCGAGCCATGGTAATGGCTGGCGAATACGGGCTCGGCATCGACGTGCTCGAAGAGAAGCAGATGAAGGAGCTCGGGATGGGAGCGCTCCTCGGAGTCTCCCAGGGATCATCTGAGCCGGCGAAGCTGATCATCCTGACCTATACTCCGGAAAATGAGTCGAAAGAGACGATCGCGATTGTCGGCAAGGCCGTCACCTTCGACACCGGTGGAATCTCGATCAAGCCGGCTGATGGCATGGAGAAGATGAAATATGACATGGCTGGCGGCGCAACCACTATCGCCGCGATGCGGGCAATCGCCCAGCTCAAACCGGCGGTGAAGGTGATCGGGGTCATCCCGGCAACTGAGAATATGCCCGGGGGGAAGGCCCAGCGGCCGGGTGACGTCGTCACGGCCATGACCGGCAAGACGATCGAGGTGATCAATACCGACGCCGAGGGAAGATTGATTCTGGCCGATGCGGTCGCCTACGCCCGCAAACTGGGGGCGACTCGAATCGTCGACCTGGCGACCCTCACCGGCGCGGTTCTGATCGCCCTTGGAGATGTCTATGTCGCAGCAATGGGCAATGATCAGGCCTGGATTGACGAAGTCATCACCGCCGGCAAACGTTCCGGCGAGAAGTTCTGGCAACTCCCTCTCGACAAGGAGTACCGCGAACAGATCAAGAGTGAGATTGCCGACATCAAGAACGTCGGAGGTCGAAAGGCCGGCACGATCACTGGAGCCTGGTTCATCGGCGAATTTGTTGGTGACACCCCGTGGGTTCACCTCGATATCGCCGGTACCGCCTGGAACGAAACGACCAAGCCATACCTCGCAATCGGTCCGACCGGGATTGGGGTGCGGACACTGGTGACGCTGGTCTGCGACCGGAGTACCACCTGAGACAGACCCCGGGACGAAGGCGGACCAGCGTTAAAGTCAGGTCAGGGTCAGGTCAGATATTCGGCTGACTGGCCAATCGTCAGTCGGCCGTTGTTTGACCATCATCGAAAGATGGCGTTACAATCGGTCTTACCACTTTGCCGGACCGTCATACCAATACAAAAAGTTCGAATGGAGATATTGCAAAAATGAATATACAGGAGATCGAAAAGCTTTTAGGCCCGGACGGACAGTCGTTGCTAACCCACGAATGCAAGACGATTCCGAAGGAGAGTCTGCACCTCCCCGGTAATGATTTCGTTGACCGTGTTGTCTCCGTCTCTGACCGGTCCAACTCGGTGCTGCGCAACATGAACCAGCTCTTCAACACCGGCCGGCTGGCCGGCACGGGCTATGTTTCGATCCTGCCGGTCGATCAGGGTATCGAGCACTCGGCGGGGGCGAGTTTCGCCAAGAATCCGCTCTACTTTGATCCGGAGAATATCGTCAAGCTGGCGATCGAGGGTGGCTGCAATGCGGTGGCATCAACGCTCGGAGTGCTGGGCGCAGTCTCGCGGAAGTATGCCCACAAGATTCCCTTCATCGTCAAGATCAACCACAACGAGTTCCTGACCTATCCGAACAAGTTCGATCAGATCATGTTCGGCAAGGTCGACCAGTGCTTCCAGATGGGAGCGACCGGTGTTGGAGCGACGATCTATTTCGGCTCTGACGAGTCAACCCGCCAGTTGCAGGAGGTCAGTGAGGCCTTCCAGTACGCCCACGAGTTGGGGCTCTACACCGTACTCTGGTGCTACCTGCGCAACCCGGGATTCAAGAAGGACAAGGACTACCATACTTCGGCCGATCTGACAGGCCAGGCGAACCACCTTGGGGTAACAATCGAGGCGGATATCATCAAGCAGAAGCTGCCGACCAACAACGGCGGCTACAAGGCGCTCGCGTCGAAGGAGAATCCCTACGGCAAGATCGACGATCGTGTCTATACTGAAATGACGACCGATAACCCGATCGATCTGACCCGCTACCAGCTGGCCAACTGCTATATGGGTCGGCAGGGTCTGATCAATTCGGGTGGTGAATCGAAGGGTCAGAGCGATATGGCCGAAGCGGTAGCGACCGCCGTCATCAACAAGCGAGCCGGCGGTATGGGGCTCATCTCCGGACGAAAGGCCTTCCAGCGACCGTTGAAGGAAGGGGTGGAGATTCTCCAGGCAATCCAGGATGTCTACCTCGCAAAAGAAGTGACGATCGCCTAAACCTGCAATCTCCAATCG
>JBEGMZ010000302.1:0-2702 GCA_041182745.1 Acidobacteriota bacterium | reverse complement strand
AAGGTTGAGTTGTAGAAGAGACCAAAGCCGGTGCGGATGACCGTCTTCGAATCGACCTTGTAGGCAATGCCAAGACGCGGGGCCCAGTCATTGTAGTCGTTCTGGATCAGCGAACGGCCGAAGCCGAAGGTGCGGGCGGGCTCATTCCGCTTGCCAGTCACCGGATCGATCTCCGGATTGGTGGTTGCCCACATCAGGTCGGCAACGACCTTGCCCGACGCGTCCTGGCGCACCCAGAGGTTGCCCAGACGGTTGGTCTTGTCATAGGGGCGGGTCGCCACCTGATACATCAGTCCGAGATTGATCGTCAACTTGTTGTTGACCCGCCAGTCGTCGCTGATGTACGCAATTCCAAACTTGCCGATACTGTCGGTCGTCGTGTTGCCCTGACCGCGCCGAACCTCGGACGGATAGCCGAGCAGCGCATCGGCCATCGGGAATCCGGTGATGCCGCCGTCGAAGGTCAGACTGCCGTCCATCGGGTTGCCGGTGTCGGTGAAGAAGTTGCGATACTGGAACTGGCCGCCAAACTTGAGCGAATGGCGTCCAAGGATCGTCGTCATATTGGCGCGGGCCTGGTAGACCTTGTCGCCCATCTGCTCGGCTCCACCGCCGCCGGTCGAGTAGGCGCCAAAGGACATGTTGACCAGCGGATCGCCGAAGACCTGCTGCTGGAACATCTTCAGACCGGTGCGGGTCAGGAAGTCGGCGCGGGTGATCGGCTTGTCGAGGATACCGCCGCCGCCGAGCGGGTTGTTGAAGCCGTAACCGACATCGAGAGTGGTTGTCGGGCTGAAGACGTGGATCCAGTTCGCGCCGTAGTTGACGACATCGAACTGACTGTTCCGTGTGAAGGCCGGATTCGACTGCGGATCACGCAGATCGGCGTTCTGCCTGCTGTAACGGAAGTTGAAGCTGTCGCTCTGGGTCAGCGTATAGTCCCAGCGGAAGTTGTAGAGGTCACGATCGTTCGCCTGGCTGCGGTTGTTGACCAGGTTCTGGATCAGCCCGGGCCGGTTGGCGACCGGGACGACCGCTTCGAGCGCCTTTGGCACCGCCGGGTTGATCCGCGAAGTCGGAATGATGTTGCCATCAAAACAGGCCGTCTTGTCCGTCGCGTTGCACGCGCCGGTCTTGAGTGGATCCTTGATGAAGACCGGTGTGGCCTGGGTCAGCAGCGCCGAGAAGTCACCGCGCCGAAACGCGTCGGTCGGCACGCTGGCCACCAGCGCCGTTCCGCGCCGCCGCCGGAAGCCCTCCCACGAGAAGAACCAGAACATCTTGTCACGAAGATTGACCTTCGGGAGCATGACCGGACCACCGAGGGTCAATCCATACTGATTGAGCCGGAAGGGTGTGCGGCCAAGGTTGCTCCGATTAGCGAAGAACTCATTCGCGTCAAACTTGTCGTTGCGGAGATACTCATAGAGGGTTCCGTGCAGATCGCGCGTCCCGGACTTCATGACCATGCTGATGTTCGCGCCCATTGAACGGCCAAACTCAGCGCCGGTGTTGGTCGAGACTTTGAACTCCTGGATCGCGTCCATGGGCGGAGAGATGCCGGGAGAGTTCATCATCTGCATGTTCGAATCGACACCATCGAGGGTGAAGTTGTTGTCCTGCGGTCGTCCGCCATTGACCGAGAAGAGCCCCGTTCCAGATTGAGCAACTCCCTGCTGCTGGCTGCGCGTGACCGAGCTGGTCCCCGGCATGAGCAGGATCAGACGCGTGTAGTTGCGCTGGTTGACCGGCAACCGCTCGAGCGCTTTCGAGTTGACGATGCTGCCGACCGAGGCATCCTCAGTCTGCAGAGTCGGCACTCCGCCGGTCACGCCAATCGTCTCGGTCACCTGACCGACCTGCAGTGAAAAGTCGATCTTCAGGACCGTTCCCACTTGCAGGACGACGTTGGTGCGCACCTCTTTCTTGAACCCGTTCGCCTCGACCTCGATCGTGTAGTTTCCCGGGTTGAGAGGAGTGACACGATAGAGCCCCGCCTCGTTGGTGACAACTGAACGCTCGATACCGGTGCCTTCGTTGATGACCTTGACGCTGACATTGGCCGCGGCCGCGCCACCGGCGTCGGTCACGTCACCAACTATCGTCGCGGCCGTCTGCGCCTGGGCAGCTGTGGCTAAAAGTATCAGCGCAAGGATCGTGAGGATCAAACCTGATCCCGGTATGCTGATTCCGAATCGCATGGACTTTCCCCCTGAAGAATATCGTTGTTTAAAGTCTGCTCTGATAGCGCACCCAATCGATGCCCTGGCCAACTCCACGATCGAGGAGGCCTTGCGGATCGAAGGCTCATGACGGTTACCGGGTCGCGTCGCAGGCGTGGCGATCCAGGCGGTCCGTTAAACCTTCGCGTCTGCAGATCCGTCAGTCACTACTCACGGACAGATCGGCAACTGTTTGTCTTGACTATCAGAAAGTGTCGAGCAGGAACCGACGCGGACACCTCGATGTTCTGCAGGGCCGGAGTATTCACTGCTTCATTCGATCAACGGAGAGTAAAGTTCGCTTCCCGTTCGTTCATTGAGCGGGTCGGCACATATCAATTTCCAGTGTGTAGATCGTTTTCCGTGCTGCACAATTCAACGACGCCGCTCATCGGACACTATGCGCTTCGTTGAATTTGGAAAATATGTATTCTGGCGAACGCGAAGGTTTTACGGTATTCTTGCGGTGCTTGTCAAGAT
>JBEGMZ010000301.1:0-3420 GCA_041182745.1 Acidobacteriota bacterium | reverse complement strand
TCTCGGGTGTCGCAAGGGATGCGACCCTGATCGCCATTCAGGCTTTCACCCACTTTACGAGTGAGAGCGTGTGCGGCCGGGGAGTGAATGGTTGTCTCAGAGCCTTCCAGTCCGACCTGATTGCCGGGCTTGAGCAGGTCTATCTGCTGCGAAAGTTCTACTCGATTGCCGCCGTCAACCTCAGTTCCGGCACCGAGCGTTATAGTGGGGCCTGTGACAGTTCAGCGCCGGCCATGAAGGCGATCATCGATCTGCTGCACGGAGAAGGAACGGCGACCATCATCGCTTCAGGCAATCAGGGATATACCAACGCGATCAACTACCCGGCCTGTATCTCCAGTGCCATCAGTGTCGGATCGACCACCAGTCTTCCAGGCAGTCCGGAACGGGTCTCCGCCTTCTCCAACAGTTCAACTCTCCTCAAATTGCTGGCGCCCGGCGACGGAATCTACTCTTCTACTCCCGGCGGCGGATTCAGTTTCAACTCTGGAACCTCGATGGCCGCGCCCCACGTCGCCGGAGCCTTTGCGATCGCAAAACAGAAGGCCTCTTATGCCAGCGTCCCGGACATCCTGAACGCCCTGACCATGACCGGAGTCAGAATCACCGACCCGCGGAACAGACTGACGCGTCCTCGGATTCAGATTGACGCCGCGCTCGAATATATCAACCGGGAGATTCCATCCAATCCCATCCCACAACCTCCCTCGCAGCTCGTCACCGTCCCCAACTCAACCAGTTTGATTACACTTCAGTGGAAGGACAACTCAAACAACGAAATCGGGTTCCTGATCCGGCGGCGATCCGTGACCGACGAGGGATGGTCGACCATTGGAAGGGTTGGTCGGAATGTGACGATGTTCCAGAGCAACGTTCCGCGGCCAGGCCTGAACTACTTGTACTCGGTCACTGCGTTCAATGTCAGCGGTGAATCGCTGATGTCGAATGAATCGCTCGGTAGAACGCCGGAATCGGGACCAGCCCCTCCATCGAACCTTACCATTGCGGCACTGACCAGCACTGCGGCACAACTCAACTGGCGTGACAACTCGAACCAGGAATCCGGCTTCCGGCTCTATCGTCGCATGGGGGGCGCCGATGGATGGTATCCGTTTATGACCGTCGGGGCCAACGTAACCTCAGTTCAGGTCAGCCTCAACGCCGGTATGATGTACTATTTTGCGGTGAGCACGGTCAACCGAGACGGCGAGTCTGAGCTCTCAAACGAGGTGAACGCGATGACTGGCCTGGTCCCGCCGATGGCACCTACCGAGCTGCGGGCGTCTCCGATGTCAAGCACCAGGATCACCCTCAACTGGCGTGACAACTCCACCAACGAGATCGGATTCCGGGTTCGCCGGCGGCTTGGAGTCTCTGGCAGCTGGAGCATGCTGGCCGATGTTGGTGCCGGCGTGACAAGCCTCGATGATACCGGCCTCACCCCCGGAACAACCTGCTACTACCTGGTCAGCTCGATCAACGCCGCCGGTGAGTCGGCGCTCTCGAACGAGGCTGAGGCGACGGCCCTCAAAAGCGAAGGGGTCGAGTCCCCCGAGCCGCCGGGAGGACTAATGGTCCGGGTGAACTCAAACTCGGCCGTTGAACTCGACTGGCTCGACAACTCTTTCAACGAGATGGGCTTTCAGATCTGGGAGTGCGTCGGCAAGACCGGACCGTGGAGGCTGGTCGGAATGGTCAGTGCGGACACGACCAACTTCGCTCGCGAGGGCCTCGCGTCCGGTGAAATCTATTCATACTTTGTCAGATCGTACAATGGCGCGGGGGAGTCGGTCGACTCAAATGTAGTAAATATCGTTGTCCCGAGAATGAACTTCATTCCACTTGAGAACAATCGAGCTGTGAGCGACAGGCTCAACCGCTTCGAAGGACAGTATTATCGAATCCACGTCCCGGCTGGGGCTGAGCAACTGTCGATTGAGACCGCCGGCGAGATCACCGGTGATGGAAACGTCGACCTCTACGTACGGGCGGAGAACCAGCCCAATCGATTCCTCTTCAACTGCCGTTCGATGCGCCGGGGCTCAGGTGAGCGCTGTACCGTCAACCTGCCCCGGGCCGGCAATTGGCACATCCTCGTCTTTGGCAACTATGCGCTCTCAAGCCGGTTCACAATCAACGCGACCTACACCATGAAGCAGGCAAAATAGATTCCGCCGGCAGGGGGAGATTTGAAGGTGCAACTTTCCAGCACCCGAGCTCACTCCCCTGCCCCCGAATTTTGGCTCCGGTTCAGTGTGGGATGACCGGTATTGTCAGCGTCGCCGAGCTGGTCGTCGTCAGTGTCTGCAGGTTATAACCACCACTCAATCCCGAGACCGCCTCGTTGATCATCACGCCGCTGATCGCTTCGTCTTCCACCGCCCAGAACTTCATCCAGCCGGTGCGCCCGGCCGGGATCACGGTCGTGTAGCGCGGTACGGTTCGCGGAAAGTTGTTGCCGAGCAGCCCGCGCATCTGGCACGCTCCGGCCGGGATCGTAAAGCTTCGCGCCACCTCGCTGTCGTCAAAGAGCAAGCCGGCGAGCGGCCCGAGTCGCGCCGCTCCGGTCGTCAGATCTCCGCCGATCCGGTTGATGATCAGCATCGAGCTGTTCCCGCTGGCCAGCGACGGCAGAGTGGCAATGGCCAGCGAACGTGGCAGCGCGTCGTACGACACCCCGTCAAAGAACATTTTAGCCGTGAATAAATTCACCTCGCACAGTGGTAAGGCAGTGGTGATGCGAGCCACTCCGATCGCGGAGAGCATGGCATGATGACCGCTCTCAAATCTGACCGTCCCGGTTCCGATCAGGTGGTTGCTGATCGTCGGGCAGCCATCAGCTTCAATCGCCACCGCGATCAGATACCCGGTCACTCCCGGATCGATATCGCTCGCCAGGAAGCTGGTGGTCTGATTCTGGGTCAGGGTAACGATCTGATCAGCCGTCGTGCAGGTCGTACCATCGACAAAGAAGAGGTGAACGATGGTCGGAGTGAAGGGACTGGTGTTGGTCAGAGAGAACGAGGTCTCGCTCTGCGTTCCACTGCCTGATGAGGTGTAGATGTTGAATAACAGCAGACTCGCCGGCTTCTGATGGTTGGGCAGCCCGGCGAAGATCGGTGGATCGCCCGGCGCGGGTGGCGGGGCATTATTGACAGTTACCGTCAGAGTTGCCGTCGCCGTCGCTGACCCGTTACTTACCTGCAGGAAGAAGGTTACCACACCTGCCGGCGCCATAGTGGCAGCAGCAATGTCCGCTGTAATCGTTCCATTGGTGTTGACAATGTTGGAGATCCTCACTCCGGCGGTGGGATTGGCGCTCGTTACTGTGACCAAAAGACTACCTGCCGGTATTTTCGGATCGCTCACCATCGCAATGATCGAGTTCGATGCCTTGATGCCGATCATCCGAGAGATGCC
>JBEGMZ010000300.1:0-3128 GCA_041182745.1 Acidobacteriota bacterium | reverse complement strand
GTCATATGTCGAGCAGTATCATCGACAGTGGCAGGAGAAGAGGAGCGGATGGCGCGGAAGGCTCTTCAAGCCATTGCAGCCACTGCTCACACGCTGGGCTCGTAAGCTCCGGAAGCGATATGAAGCGGAGAAGGGGCGAAAGTAGCGACCGATAGAATAAGATCCCCCGTCACCTACTGCGTTGACGGGGGATCTTATTCTATTCCGTTGGCGGCGTGACCCCTTCCAGACGGGCCTGGAGAAGCTTTTCCAGCACTCCCTTCAGAACATCTATCAGTTCATCATCTGAGACTTCAGAGCGTCTAAACTTGAGTTCAAACCTGAACTCCTGGCCAGGTGCGGCATAGCGCCAGGTAAATGGCTGTGGGCGTTCCTTCTGAGTTGCCTTTTGGCTGGTGGTCCGCTCACGGCGTGCGTCATCGCGTGTCATTCCGTTCCTGACTACGCGGTCGACGAAGGCGCGCATCGAATCCGGATCAGGTTGACGTGCGATCTGGAGCAGAAGCGATTTCGATGAGATCGATGCTCGCTGACAGGTTTGGCGCACATCGAGCGGAATTTGAGCCAGGCTGAGGGACTCCGTCACGGAGGAACGAGCCTTGCCGATCTTTTTCGAGATCTCCTCGTGGGTATAGCCAAACCTGTCAGCGAGCAACTGCAGTCCATCCGCCTCCTCGAACGGAGTGAGATCCTTACGCTGCAGATTTTCGATGAGGGCAATCTCAGCCACCGTCTGGTCATCGACATCCATCTCAATGCAGGGAACTTCGATCAGTCCGGCGAGGCCGGCCGCTCTGAAACGTCGTTCACCCGAGATGATCATGTAGCGGCCACCAACTTCAGACGGACGAATGAGAAGGGGCTCAAGCACCCCTTTTTCTCTGATCGACTCGACCAGTTCCTCCAACTGCCCAAATTCGACTCGTGGCTGGGCCGGGTTGGGCTCGAGGCGGTCAAGAGAGACCATGCGGCCAATTGGTCCACCGCGCTGCACAGCGAGCTCCTCTACGTAGTGTCTATCATGTCTCATCTTGAGGGTAGTAGGGAGACCTCTTTTAGCTGGCACGTCTGATCACCTCGTCACAAAGATTTGAATATTCGACCGCTCCACTCGATTGGGGAGCGAAATTGAAGATCGATTCGCGGTAAGCCGGGCTCTCTTCGAGTCGAACCGACTTTGAGATGGTCGTTTCGAAGACCTTATCTCCAAAGACCTGGCAAATCTGATCGTAGATGTCGCGGGAGAGGGTTGTTCGCCGGTCATGAAGCGTAATCACAACCCCAAGCACCTCGAGCGCAGGGTTTGGGCGGGCCTTGATTCGTTCGATGGTGTCGAGCAGGTCGTCGGTTCCCTCAAGGGCAAAATAGGAGGACTGGATCGGTATCAGAAGGTGCGTTGCTGCAACCAACGCATTAACCGTTATCAGACCCAGGGTGGGGGGAGTATCGATCACAATAAAGTCATAGGGCAGCGGCTGCGCATCGAGGCGGTCCTTAAGTCGGAAAGCCGCATCGAGTTCACCAACGAGCTGGCCTTCGAGCTTGGCAAGGTTGATGCGGGAGGGGAGCAGATCGACGTTCTCGACGTTGGTACTGCGGATCACCCTTTCAAAGGGGAGCGCAGGAGAGGTGAGGAGATCATAGATCGAGAGATCGGAATCAGAGTCGGTCAGAAAAGAGATGGTGCTATTGGCCTGGGGATCGAGGTCAGCGACCAGCACCCGTTTGCCCCTCATTCCGAGCGCCGCGGCAAGGTTGATCGCGGTGGTGGTCTTCCCGACTCCCCCCTTCTGATTTGCGATGGCGATTCTTAATGCAGCCAAATGGGTCTCCTTTGCGCGATTCAGATCCAAGAGTTGAGCGAGATGGACTAAAGATCGAGCTGCGAGGCGGTGTCAGGTCGCTACATGCGATAGTCACTGACGTCCTCAATCTCCTCCGGCCATTCAACCTCTTCTTCCGCGTCGTCGTCATCTGACGACTCCGGTGGGTCATTGGCGAGCCCGGACGCGCTGAAGACCTCATCCCGGATGAAGATTGGACAGTCAACACGAAGGGCAAGGGCGATGGCGTCACTTGGACGCGAGTCGATGATGACGTTACCTGACTCGACATCGATCTCGATGATGGCATAGAAGGTATTGTCACGGAGTTCCGTCACCACGACGCGACTGACACTCCCCCCCATCTGGTTGATGACAGCGCGGAGCAGGTCGTGGGTCATCGGCCGATTTGGAGCAATCTTCTCGATCTCGGTGGCAATCGAGTTGGCCTCAAACGGGCCGACCCAGATCGGCACCAGAGCTTCACTGTCGACATCCTTGAGCAGCACGATCGGCGTATTGGTGGTCGGGTCGACCAGCAGTCCCCGAACTCTTACTTCTCTCTCCATAGCTCTCTCCCTCTGCAGCATTGTGATCGGTGACCAGAATAATGGAAACGGCGGTAACAAGTCAGGAGACGGCGTAAATCTCCGGTGCGGCCTTGTGCGGATCGGGCTGATCGCAGAGCTCCCCATAAAGGCTGTTCTGCTTCACCCCTGTCACCCGCACCCGGACAACGTGTCCGAGCAGAGACTGGTCTCCGGGAAAGTTGACAATCTTCTGGCAACGAGTATGTCCCGTCAGGTCGGTGGCTGAGCGCGCACTGAGCCCTTCGACCAGAACCTCGACCGGCCGACCAAGGTAGCGTTCATAACGGGTCTGCTGTACCCGGCGCTGCAGCTCCTGCAGGCGATTGAAGCGCTCAGACTTGACCTCATCAGGAACCGAGTCAGCGTAGGCGGCGGCCGGGGTACGCGGGCGCGGCGAGTAGTTGAAGATGAAGAGACCGTCATACTGGACGTCTGCCACCAGCTGCAGGGTTGCCTGAAAATCCTCCTCCGTCTCACCCGGGAAACCGATGATGATATCTCCGGTGATCGAGTAGTCCTTCCGGGCGGCCCGAATCGACTCAATCCGCTGCAGATAGTCACGGCGATCATAGCCACGTCGCATTGCCCGCAGGATACGATCACTACCTGACTGGGCTGGTAGATGTATCCATTCGCAGAGATTGTCGTAAGAGTCCATCACCTTGACAATGCCGGAGTCAAAATCCCGCGGATAGGAGGTGGTGTACTTGATTCG
>JBEGMZ010000299.1:0-2718 GCA_041182745.1 Acidobacteriota bacterium | reverse complement strand
TGGCAGCGTCGAACGACCGTCGATCCCACCAGGCCTGGCCACTCCGGCCACGTCCGCCGCCGTTGGCAGAAAGTCCCAGTGGGCCCAGCAATGGTCGCTGACCTCGCCGGCTCTGATCCGTCCCGGCCAGCGGACGATCATCGGAACACGGATCCCCCCCTCGTACAGATCCCGCTTGATCCCTCTGAAGGGGCCATTGCTATCAAAGAACTCCGGATCGGCTCCACCTTCTCGATGCGGACCATTATCGCTCGTGAAGAAGACGATCGTCTCACGATCGATACCAGCCCGCTTGAGGGCATCCAGCACCTGGCCAACTTGCCGGTCAAGCCGGGTGACCATCGCGGCGAAGGCGGCCCGCGGAGTCGCCTGTGAACGATACCCGATCGAAGGGCGACGCTCACGGGAAGGCTCAGCGGTCAGGACGGCGTCGGCCTTCTCATTACGGAAAGGGCGCTCCTCAAAGCGTCCGTTGAACTCGTCAAGCGAGTCCTCCGGAACTCGCAGCTCGGCGTGTGGTGAAGTGAAGGCCAGGTAGATGAAGAATGGCTCACCTTTCCGCTGGTCGATGAAGTCGATCGTCGCCCGGGTAAAGAGATCGTTGACATAGTCTCTCTCCGGGTCGATCGGAAAGACCTCACCATTCTTCCAGAGATGACTCGTGTACTGCCGGTGGGCATGCGTGTGGTCGAGGATCCCGAGCGACTCATCGAAACCCTGCCGGTCAGGCCGGCCGGTTGTCGCGGCGGTGCCAAGCCCCCACTTTCCAAAGACCGCTGTCCGGTAGCCGGCCGACCTGAGTACCTCGGCCACTGTCACCTCTTCCGGCAACAGGGCGTGATCACCATTACCCCGGATGCGTCCGTGTCCGGTATGGAGCCCCGTCATCAGCGCCGCCCGCGATGGCGCACAAACGGTACTCCCCGCATAGTAGCTGGTAAAACGGATCCCCTCCGCCGCCATCCGGTCGAGATTTGGAGTCTGGAAGTGGCGTTGACCATAGACGCTCAGATCTCCATAACCGAGGTCGTCGGCCATAATAAAGACGATGTTTGGCCGGCGAACCGGGCGCGCCTCACTCTGCTTCGGAATGGTCACGCTGAACAGCATTGTCACCACCAGAAGAACCAGCGGGACTCTTTTCACGAAACTCATGAAACCAGACTCCTTGAAGGGCATTGATCTGATTAAGCAAAATCAGAGGCAAAATATCGCCTCTGGCGCCAGGTGTCCAGTCTTGACCCTGTCACGATCTCACTTTTATCGCGCCAAACTCAGGTCTCGGATAGTTCTGAGCCGGGTCATCCGGCTTGACCGAGGTTGGTCAGCAGGGCAGGAAGATCAGCCACCGAGTCGATGAGGTAATGATGGGGATGTATCTCCAGCTGCTCGCGAGTACTAGAGCCGCCCAGAACTCCTACTACCAGACCGCACCCGGCGTTGTATCCCTCGAGAAGGTCAGCTGGGGCGTCACCGATTTTGATCACGGTCTCGGGTTCGGAGATTCCAAGTCGATCCATCAGGCTGGCGATCATAAAGGGATATGGGCGGCCGCGCTGAACCTCATCACTACTGATAGCGGTGTCGATCAGCCCAGATGACTCCCAGCCAAGACGATCGATCAGCAGGCGGGCTATTTGATGGCTGAAGCCGGTATTAAGCGCCACCTTGATGCCACGCGCCCGGAGCCAGGAGAAGGTCTCGCTTGTGCGAGGAAATTCAGTGACCGCAGAATCAACAGCGTAAAACCGGGTCAGGCGGTCAAGAAAGCTCTGGTGGATGGCGGTGAGCTGCGGGAGCAACTTCGTCGCGCTGGGTGACTGTCCGATGAGCAGACGGAGGGCCTCGAGTTTATCTGTCCCTTTAACCTGATGGATGGAGTCGGTCCCGACTTCGACTCCATGCTCCTGCAGGGTATGGCGGAGAGCTTCGTAGACGGCCCCTCCCTCCGCGACGGTCGTACCAGCCATATCAAAAACTGCCAGTCTGAAATCCATCATCTTCCTCTCCAAGGACTCTGCGAACCAATCGTTCGGCAATGCCGAAGGACATCGTCATGCCGCGCCCACTGGGGCTGCCAACAAGAATTACACCCGGCTCCGGCTCCCCGGTCCAGCAGAGCTCAGCCGGATGGGCGGCGTAGATCCCGTTCCACCGCTCGACGATCCGCATCTCCGGCAGACTCAGGAAGGTGGCAAGGTAGCCAAGTATGAGTTGATTGATCTCCTCTTTGTCAAATGGACTGATGTCCGCATCATACTCGTGAGAATCGCCGATGGTCACCTCGCCATCGGCGTGCTGTGAGGCCATGACGTGAATACCATATTTGACGTGAGCGGGCATATCCCGTTTGAACCTTTCGCGAAGCGCGGGCAGCGAGGGGCAATCCTTGAAATTTCGGTAGTGGCAGAGGGTGAGGCCAGCGGCGAGCATAGGGCCGATATCGACATCGCGGCCGTACCCGTTGGTTCGCATCATCTGCAATTTGACCCGGTAAAGACCACTGTTGGCGAAGGTATCCGGGTAGAGAGTTCGGAAGTCTTCGCCAGAGCAGACGTAGAGTCGATCGGCCTGCCAGGTTCGCCCACCAGCGTGGAGAGTAGGTCGATCGTAACCGGTGACAGTGGTATTGAATTCAAACCGGACACCGTAGTTGAGATGCAACCAGGATGGAATTGTCGCCGTTACCTGACGCGGATCAACGCAGATCTCATCGGG
>JBEGMZ010000298.1:0-2864 GCA_041182745.1 Acidobacteriota bacterium | reverse complement strand
GGGTCACGGACGATGTTGTAGCTGAAGTCGTCCGTCTCGCCGATGCTTACCCCCGGCTTGATGCCACCTCCGGCCAACCAGACGGTGAAGCAGCGCGGATGGTGATCGCGACCGTAGTTGTCAGGTGTCAGCCTGCCCTGAGAGTAGACGGTACGGCCGAACTCACCACCCCAGATGACAAGAGTGTCCTCAAGCAGTCCGCGTTCGGCCAGATCGCGGATCAGCGCGGCCGAGGGCTGATCGGTATCCTGGGCCTGTTTAGTGATATTCTTTGGCAGCTCGCCGTGCTGATCCCAGCCACGATGGAAGAGTTGGATGAAGCGGACGCCACGTTCGGCGAGCCGTCGTGCCATCAGGCAGTTGAAGGCAAAAGTGCCGGATTTTCTGACATCGGGGCCATAGCTTTCGAGCGTCTTCTCCGACTCCCCCTTCAGATCCATCAGCTCGGGTACTGACGACTGCATACGGAAGGCCATCTCATACTGTGCCGTCCGGGAGAGGATCTCCGGATCGCCATACCGATTCGCATTGAGTGCGTTCAATTCACCCAGTTCATCGAGAAATTTGCGGCGGGTTTCACGGTCGATCCCCGGAGGATTGGAGAGATAGAGGACCGGGTCGGCGCCGTTATGGAATTTGACGCCCTGGTAGCGTGAGGGCAGAAAGCCGTTGCCCCAGAGTCGATCATAGAGCGGCTGGTCTCCACCGCTGCGGCCGACTGAGACCATGACGATAAAGGCTGGCAGGTCCTTGTTCTCACTTCCAAGGCCATAAGCCAGCCAGGCTCCGAGGCTTGGCCGGCCGGCGAGCTGAAATCCGGTCAGCGCGGTGGTGATGGCCGGGTCGTGATTGATCTGCTCGGTGTGGAGCGACTTGATGAAGCTGAGCTGGTCGACCACTCCGGCGTGGTATGGCAACAGCTCACTGAGCCATACCCCTGACTGGCCATGCTGCGCAAATTTGAACTTCGATGGCGCAGTTGGGAAGCTCGACTGATGGGCGGTCATCCCGGTTAGTCGTTGTCCCTGGCGGATCGAGTCGGGCAGATTCTGTCCGCGGTACTTCTCGAGCCCCGGTTTTGGATCGAAGAGGTCAAGCTGCGACGGGCCACCAGCCTGGAAGAGGTAGATCACCCGCTTGGCGGTCGGTTTGAAGTGGGGGCGGGGCAGGAGAGTATCCTCGCCGGCCAGTCCATCCTCGCGAAGAAGCGTCGCCAGTGCCGCGGTTCCAAGGCCGAGGCTGCACCGGCTGAAGAAGTGGCGCCGTGTCATCTGCAGTGACGAATCCTGTTCAGGTGATAGTTGTTTCATAGAGACCTCACTGTCTGGTAATCGTTTCATCGAGATTGAGAATCAGGCTGGCGACCATCGACCAGGCGGCCAGTTCACGCGACGGAATCTCTCTCGCCGGGCGGCGCTCACCGGCTGCGAGCAGCCGTTCAGCCTCGGCCGGGTGGGTGCTGAAATGGAGACGCTGCGATTCGAGGTAACGGGTGAGGACGCCCCGCTCTCGCTCATCGGGCTGGCGCAGTGTGACGAGCCGGAAGCCCCAGGCGAGACGGTCGCTCTCCGTGGCACCTCCCTCAAGCAGCATTCGTTGGGCGATCATTCGCGACGCCTCAACGTAGGTCACATCGTTCATAAGATTGAGCGACTGGAGGGGGGTGTTGGTCCGAGTCTCCCGAACGGTGCAGAACTCGCGGGCCGAGGCGTCAAAGACCTGCATCGTCGGTGAGAGGACAGTTCGTTTCCAGAAGGTATAGAGACTGCGGCGCCAGAGTCCCTCACCACGCTCACGCTCGTACCCGGTCAGGCCGGAGAAGGCCATATCCTTGTAGAGTCCATCCGGCTGATATGGTTTGACCGATGGGCCACCGACCTTCTCGACCAGCAGTCCGGCGGCGGCGAGTGCCTGGTCACGGATCATATCGGCCGAGAGTCGCGTGCGCGGGCCCCGGGCAAGCAGACGGTTCTCCGGATCTCGCTGCAGGCTCGTCGGAGAGAGAATGGCCGACTGCCGGTAGGTCGCACTGGTGACGATCTTCCTGAGCAACGACCGGATGTCCCACGCTCTTCCTTGCGCTGGCGAGTGGAACTCGACCGCCAGCCAGTCGAGCAGCTCTGGATGGGAGGGCAGCTCGCCCTGCGAGCCGAAGTCCTCGACGGTTCTGACCAGGCCGGCACCGAAGAACATCTGCCAGAAACGGTTGACGGCCACTCGTGATGTCAGCGGGTGCTCGGACGAGGTCAGCCATTTCGCCAGACCAAGCCGGTTGTTCGGCAGTTCGGCCGAGAGTGGAGGCAGGATAGACGGAACACCTCTCTCCACCCGCTCTCCCGGCGCATCATAGGCGCCACGGCGCAGCAGATGAGCCGGTCGTGGTCTCGGCAGCTCTTCCATCACCATGATCGTGGTAAATCGGTCGATCATCTCCTGGCGCTGGACGAGAAGATCCCTGTACTGTTGATGCAGCTGGCGAATCTTCGCGGGAGCCTTTGCGGCGAGGAAGGCTGCGCGGAGTCGCGTCCGCTCGGCCGGTCTTCGGGTGCTCTCCGGCCGGCCCGCCAGCACTTCGAGCGACTCGCGGCAGGAGATTACGGCGATCTCATCGTCGTCAAGATTCCGGGTGTAGAAGCGCACTTCGTCCATCATCCCCCGGAAGCGCATCTCCTTCCCACCTCCGCCACCAATCCGCAGCGGCTGGTTTGGCAGCCCCCAGTAGAGATAGAGGTTCGGCTGGGTCACCTTCAGCTTCTGTTCGACTCCGTTGACGAAGAGGCGTACCCGGTCGTCATACTGCCGGAAGCCGTCGAACTGGAGCAGCACGTGATGCCATTCACCGGCCGCCAGGGTGGTCTCAGTCT
>JBEGMZ010000297.1:0-4184 GCA_041182745.1 Acidobacteriota bacterium | reverse complement strand
GTGTTGTAATACTTGTCTTATTTGGTAAAGTTTGGGTGGGGTAGATCTACCGAGGTACGCTCACCTGGATAGATTCACGTGATTGAGAAGAGAGAAGTAGACTAGACTAGACTAGACTAGACTAGACTAGACTAGAGAAGATTAGAGAAGATTAGACTCTAGAGAACATTAGACTAGAGAAGAGCCTCCAGCATTTAAGTGAGTAAGTTTTAAGTGAGTAAGACAGACGCCGCGATATCCGGTGCTCGCAGGTGTCGACAGATGGTTCCGATAGAGACAGAATAAACACCGGTTATCAGGCTTTGCTGCGGTGACAACATTCCCTTTCAGGTATGACCCGAACAGACAGGTTTAGTTCTACGTCACGTTCCAGGTCAGATAGTTTGAGGGTAGTGGGTTGTTGGAGCCGTTGGTCGCAGTTCGCTCATACATCCATTCCTCGCCACGCCTGTCCGGGATCGGACGCCTCCAAGGCAGTTGAAATTTGCAGGGCAATTTGGTTCGACGACCATTAACAAAGACAGGTTTTCAAAAGAAGCCTGCTGAATGAGATGGCCCCGATCAGATCGAATGTCAATTGAGTATCCAGTTATGGGTGTGAGGTGGATTCGACGCCGGGACTCATCGTCCCGGTCGGGCCTCTCGTATCCCGAAGTAGCTAATTTAGCTAATTTAGCAAGGAGAATCTGAAGATGAGGTATCTGGCCAAGCAGTTCTGGCTCGCGCTGGTTGCGGGGTGTGTCATGGCAATGACGCTCCCGGCCGCGATGGGACAGACATACACCGCCACCGTTACCGGCACGATTGCCGATCCGCAGGGATCATCGATCGCCGGTGCCAAGGTGGTTGCGATCAATCAGGGAACGAAGCTGGAGTACGCCGTCCAGACCAACGATTCTGGTGTCTACACCATTCCGTTTCTGCCAATTGGCGACTACGTTCTCTCCGCCGAGGCGACTGGCTTCAAGAAGCTTGTCTCCTCGAACTTCAAACTCGAGGTCAACCAGATCGGTCGTATCAACTTCACAATGCAGGTTGGAGCGGTCTCGGATCAGGTAACGGTGACTGATGTTGCGCCGATCCTGCAGACTGAGAACGTCACGGTCGGTCAGGTTCTTACCGGTGAGAAGACGACCAATCTGCCGCTCAATGGCCGCAACTTCCAGTCGATGACGCTGCTGATTCCGGGTGTGGTCTCTCCCAATCCGGGCGCGTTCACCAACGCCAGTCTCCAGAGTGGACAGGGACGGCCCTACGTCAACGGCAACCGTGAGCAGGGCAACGCCTTCCTGCTCGATGGAATCAGCGTCGATGAGACGATCGATAACCGCATTGGTTACAAGCCAAATGTCGACGCCATCCAGGAGGTCCGGGTCGAGACGAGCAACTCATCTTCCGAGTTTGGCAATGTGACCGGCGCGGTTGTCAACGCAACCATCAAGTCGGGAACGAATGAGTTCCACGGTAACGCCTTCGAGTTTCTGCGCAACGACGCCCTTGACGCTAACGCCTGGGCCAACAACCGCAATCGGGCGACGAAACAGAAGCTGCGCCAGAGCATCTTTGGTGGAACCCTCGGCGGTCCGATCATCAAGGAGAAGCTCTTCTTCTTTGGTGCCTATCAGGGAACGATTCGCCGCACCGGTGGTGGAGCGACGGCCTTCGTCGCACCGGCGGCCTGGCGGACAGGTGACCTTTCGAGCCTGCTCCAGCGAAACATCTTCATTCGCGATCCGCAGAAGACTGGTGTCTGCAGCGCGGCCGACCAGTCGGCCTGCTTCCCGGGCAACATCATTCCAACTGCACGCATCGTCAATCCGGCGGCGCGGGCTCTCTTCGCCGACACCAGCTTCTATCCTCTGCCGGACCGGATCGATCCGCAGACCCAGGTCGGTATCTATACCACCCGGACGCTTGAGAAGCTCAACGGCCACCAGGTTGACATCAAGATTGACGCCAAGCTGTCGGACAGCGACAACCTCTCGACCCGTTACTCGATCGGTAACTACGATGAGCTGGGCTACCGTGGCGTTCTCCGAACCAATCCGACCGGCCAGAGCTTCAACCGCCCACAGAACTTCGTGATGAACTGGACGCGAACCATCTCGCCAACCATCATCAACGAGGCGCGAGTTGGTCTCAACCGTGCGGTCTTCATCACCGATGTTCTTGACTGGGGTGGACTTGGCGCCGGTAATGCCCGGTTTGGTATTCCGGGTGGCCAGGTTGCCGACGGACTCTCGGGCATCTCGTTTGCGACCGGCCTCTCGGCGGTCGGCAATGTCGGCACGACCGAAGATAACGTCACCAACACCTTCCACTACGGTAACAACCTGACGATCCTCCGCGGACGTCACTCCTTCAAGATGGGTGGACAGTGGCAGCGTTATCAGCAGAACCGCTTCTATCCGGGCAACAACGGGCTCTTCGGCGCCTTCAGCTACAACGGCCAGTTTACTGGTCAGGGATTCTCTGACTTCCTGCTCGACCTGCTGCAGAACAAGCGAATCGGCAGCAAGAGCGGGACGTGGGGACACCGTCAGAACCGTATCGGATTCTTCTTCCAGGATGACTTCAAGGTGCGGAAGAACTTAACCGTCAATCTTGGTATGCGTTGGGAGTTCACCTCGCCGGTCGTTGAGGTTCTTGACCGGCAGTCGAACTTCGAGCTCTTCTCGGGCCGCCAGCTGTTTGCGGGTAAGGATGGCAACAGCCGCGCGCTCTACAAGCCGTTCTACAAGGGCTTCGAGCCGCGCATCGGTCTGGCGTGGACCCCGGACAAGTTCGACGGCAAGCTGGTGGTGCGGGCCGGGTACGGTATCACCCAGTTTATGGAGGGTACTGGATCAAACCTTCGCCTTCCGCTCAACCCGCCGCTCTTCTCCGAGGCGGACTTCACCTATGACCAGACGACCGGGGCGGGTACCATCACCAAGGGTTTCACTGACGTGATTGTGCGCGACCAGCCGGCGGGTCTGATCCGCGTCTGGGATCCGAACCTGCGTCCACAGTTCACCCAGCAGTGGAACCTGACTCTTGAGTATCAGCTCGCGAAGGAGACCTCGCTCTCAGTCGCCTATGTCGGACACGATGCGACCCAGCTCGTGGCGCCGACCGACTGGAATCAGCCTCTGCCCGGTCCGTCAAATGTCGCACCGTCGCAGTGGGCCTCAATCCAGACCCGTCGCCCGCTCTTCGCGACGCGCCCACTGGTGACCAACATCAGCGGAACCGCCTCGTGGGGTATCTCCAGCTACAACGGAATGCAGGTCAGTCTGCGTCAGCGCACAACCAAGGGGCTGGAGTTCCTCCTCTCCTACACCTTCAGCAAGTCGCTGACCGACAACCTTGGCTACTACGGCAGCGGCGGAGTTGCGACCCAGTCCGCCTACTCGTACAACCAGTACGCCCAGCGTCGGTACAACTACGGCCTGAGCTTCTTCGATGCTACCCACAACTTTGTCTGGTCGGGCTCCTATGAACTCCCGATCGGCAGGGGACGGGCCTACGGAGCAAATCTCCATCCGGTCATCAACGGTATCATCGGCGGGTGGAACCTCAACTCGATCATCAACCTGCGCAGCGGCTTCCCGCTGACAGTGACGACCAGCCGTGACAATTCCTTCCAGAATCCGCGCGGTGGTCAGAAGCCGAACCTGATCGGAAATCCGAAGCCTGCCAGCCAGACGATCGACTCGTGGATCAATCCGGGCGCGTTCATCGCTCCGGCTGATGGCACTTTCGGTAACTCGCCGGTGGGAGTCCTCCGGGCTCCGGGGTACGCCAGCTGGGACTTCAGTGTCAACAAGCGCTTTACGGTGTCGGAGAGCAACTACTTTGAGCTGCGCGGTGAGTTCTTCAACTTCACCAACCATCCGAGTTTTGCGCCTCCGGCTCGTGACTTCAACGCTCCGACGACCTTCGGCCTGATCACCAGCACGGTGAGCCCGCCGCGGACGATCCAGCTCGCGCTGAAGTACTACTTCTAAGCCCCGCGTTCCCTCCAGGGAACCTGGCTTAAACCGAGGGAGGGGTGCATATTTACGGCACTCCTCCCTTTCTCTTTTCCGGACCTCCCAAATAACTCTTCTGTTGAGCGCTGGTGAGAACCGCTGAGATGAAAAAGCCCGGCAGACTCCCTGATGATACAGGGGATCTGCCGGGCTTGTGGCGCGATATTACTA
>JBEGMZ010000296.1:0-4647 GCA_041182745.1 Acidobacteriota bacterium | reverse complement strand
GCCTGATCTACCTGCACACATCTTTGACGAGAACCGGTAAATAATACAAGACTTAGGAGCGCTTGCAATCAAATTACCAACCTCCGAGAACAGAGCCTGGGTAGTCAACACTGTGAACATTCAACGCTAACGGTTTAATGCAATCCAGGATCGCTTAAACGTTAGAACCGGAGGTCACTGGGCAACACCCAAATCTACCGGGAGCTTAATACATTTGAAATTGCAAAGTGCAACGAAACCAAGGACGTGCGACTGCAAACCAAAGGTAAACAGCACGTTACGCCAAAACATTTACGGTTCACCAACTTGCAGATGACTGAGCTACCTTGGGATGCCTGACGGGTAAGTAACTCGGACTGCATTGGCTTTATACCTGCACGCCAAATTCAGGTCAATTCAAAAATCCAACCTCTTCGATTTTTTCTTATCAATTGATCTAACTCGAGTGTTTTCAGTTATATAACATCCACATCAAATCACTGCCACCCAATGCCAGCCACCCGAATTCACTGCAAAACCCATCAACATACAACTGTATGCTTACAGGTAGCCCGATATTTCAATTTAAACAGACAAAAGTGACTGCCATACGCTCCCTGCACTGAGAATCGTGATTGCAGTCAATAGCACAGGGGACGGAATGATGACCGGGCCGCAGATCAGACCGGCTTGATCTTGAAGCTGATGTCGACCGCAGGGGCAGAGTGAGTAAGGGCGCCGATCGAGATCAGATCGACACCGCCCTCGGCATAGCTGCGGACGTTGGCAAGAGTGATGCCCCCGGAGGCCTCAATAAGTGGAGTGCTGGACCCGGTAGGACCGGCATGGCGGACGAGTGCGACCGCCTCACGGACGATGTCGGGTGACATATTATCAAGAAGGAGGATATCGGCGTGGGCGGCAAGGGCCTCGCGGACCTGGTCGAGTGAGGAGACCTCGACTTCAATCTTGTGCAGATGGCCGCACGACTGCCGGGCAGCTCGAACGGCGGCCGTGACCCCGCCTGCGAGGGCGAGATGATTGTCCTTGATCAGGACGCCATCATCGAGGCCGAAACGATGGTTAGCGCCAGCGCCAACAGTGACGGCGTACTTCTCAAGAAAGCGGAGGCCGGGAGTCGTCTTGCGAGTATCGACAATCCGGACACCGGTATCGGCAACTGCCTCGACGTAACGACGGGTGAGCGTAGCGATGCCGGAGAGACGCTGCAGAAAGTTGAGTGCGACCCGTTCCGCGGCAAGCAAAGTCTGTGAGTCGCCAATGACCCGGGCAAAGACCTGACCCGCCTGCAGATCGTCACCATCACCAGCCATCGACTCGATCTGCAGATGAGGGTCGAAGGAGGTGAAGACTGCCTCTGCAACTTCAAGCCCGGCCAGGACAAGATCCTGTCGGGCGATGAAGCTGCCTCGGGCGCGGCTGCCGATCCTGATGACAGCCCGTGAGGTGATATCACCCCGGCCAAGATCCTCATCGATCGCATTGGCGACACAATCGTAGACCTGATCCAGATCGAGGGGGTTGATCGTATTGGTTCTGTCAATCTTGATTCGGGCCATCAGAGAGCTTCCACCATCGCCCGAAGCCTGGCGATCTGATCCGCCAGCTCGAGCGATCTGTCACGGGAGGCGGCAACAACCTCGGCGGCCGCACGGGCAACAAAGTCAGGGTTGGCAAGTCGCTTCTCAAGACCCGACTGCTCACCCTCCATCTTTGCCAGCTCGCGACCAAGTCGTTCGCGCTCCTTGTCAAAGTCGATCAGTCCTTCCAGCGGAACGGCCAGCTCACCAGCAGCGGTCACAGCCCGCGCGGCCTGGCTGGTCGGTCCAAGAACTTCGACCAGCTCAACCACCTCCATCCGGGCCAGTCTTCGGATGTGCGACTCCATGGCCGCGATGGTTTCGCGGGCCGACTCACCAGTTGGGGCGATCCGCACCCGCAATGGAACAGCCGGACTGAGATTGAAGGTCGAACGGATGTGGCGGAGCTTGGTGATCAGCTCGATGACCAGCCCCATCTCGCGTTCCGCGGTCTCATCGCTCAGCTCCGGTTCGAAGGTTACAAATCCGGCGCGGCAGATCGAGTCTCCCTCGTGGGGCAGGCGCTGCCAGAGTTCCTCGGTGATATAAGGCATGATCGGATGAAGCAGGCGCAGGCTGCGCTCCAGCAGCCAGATAATTCGCCGCCTCACGGCCAGGCCACGCGGCCCCGGCTCCTGGTTGGTCACGAACGGCTTCGAGAACTCGATATACCAGTCGCAGAAATCGTGCCAGAAAAAATGGTAGAGCGTATCAGCTACTTCGTGAAAACGGAACTCGGTGAGAGCACGGTCAACGTCACGCGCCACCGAATTGAGGCGGCTCAGAATCCAGCGGTCGGCGAGTTCAGGAGCCGAGAGTGTTGTCTCCCACTCAAGTGTCCCGCCGGCTGGCAAAATCTCTTCAAAGTCGGCTCCGGAGTTGAGCAGGACGAAACGTGAGGCGTTCCAGATCTTGTTCGTGAAGTTACGCGCCGTATCGAGTTTCGACTCCTGGAGGGAGAGGTTCTGCCCGGCAATCGCGGCATTGGTCAGCATGAATCGTACTGCGTCGGTGCCGTATTTCTCGAACATATCGAGTGGGTCGACGACATTGCCCTTGGTCTTCGACATCTTCTGTCCTTCGGGATCAAGGACGATCGATGTAATGTAGACTGTCCGGAATGGAACGTCGCCCATGAAGCGAAGCCCCATCATCATCATCCGGGCAACCCAGAAGAAGATGATGTCAAAGGCCGTCACCAGAACCGATGTCGGGTAGAAGGTCTCCAGATCAGCCGTCTTTTCCGGCCAGCCGAGGGTGGAGAATGGCCAGAGCTGAGAAGAGAACCAGGTGTCAAGAACGTCCGACTCTTCGGTCAAAGGAGTGGTCGGATCGACTCCACGTTCGGCAAGCCGGGCGCGGGCTTCAGTCTCATCACGCGCGACAACCACCTCGCCGGCCGGCGTGTACCAGGCTGGAATGCGGTGGCCCCACCAGAGCTGGCGGGAGACGCACCAGTCCTGAATATTCTCCAGCCAATTGAAGTAGATCTTGGTCGTATGCTCGGGAACAAATCTGGTTCTTCCATCCCGAACGGCCGCGAGCGCCGGTGCGGCCAGATCTTTCATCCGCAGGAACCACTGGGTCGAGACGAGGGGTTCGACCACCCGGCCACTTCGCTGACAGTGGCCAACGTTGTGCGTATAGTCCTCAATCGCCAGAACCAGACCCAGTGACTTCAGATCGTCAACTACTGCTCGCCGGGCATCATCTCGATCCATCCCGCGATATCTCTCCGGCACCGCCTCGGTCAATCGGGCGTCCCGACCAATAACCTGGATGAATTCGAGTGAATGGCGACGCCCCATCGCAAAATCGTTCGGATCGTGGGCGGGAGTAACCTTGACAAAACCGGTCCCAAAATTTCTTTCAACCAGTTCATCCCGCACCAGGGTGAGATGGCGCCCGACCAGCGGCAGGATTGCACGTCGCCGCGTGACTCCCTCATAACGTCCCCCGTCAGCATCATCTTCAGGGTTGACGGCAATGGCGGTATCGCCGAGCATCGTCTCGGGCCGGGTGGTCGCGACAACAATGAAGTCCCCCCTCGCCGTCGAGAGAATGCCCGGCAGCAAGCCGTCGGCTTTGGCGGTGGCGCAGGCCTCGCTCCAGGCTTCGATCAGCCCTTCAACCGGTCCCGTAACCTCGTGGTCGAGCGGATAGGCAAGGTAATAGAGCTTTCCCTTCACCGGCTTCATCTCAACCTCAAGGTCGGAGATGGCCGTGTTCAGCCCGGGGGACCAGTTGACCATGTACTCGCCGCGGTAGATGAGCCCCTCATCATAGAGTCGGACAAAGACCTCCTTCACCGCATTTGAGAGCCCCTCATCCATCGTGAACCGCTCGCGTGACCAGTCGACCGATTCGCCAAGCATCCGCATCTGTCGCTGGATGGTTCCTCCCGAGTGCTCCTTCCACTCCCAGACCCGCTGCACAAAATTGTCCCGCCCGAGATCCTGTCGCTTTACTCCCTCTGCTGCCAGCTGGCGCTCGACGACCATCTGCGTCGCAATACCCGCATGGTCGGTTCCAGGCAGCCAGAGAACCCGGTCACCGCTCATCCGCCGCCAGCGCGCGAGAACATCCTGCAGGGTGTGGTTGAGCGCATGCCCCATGTGGAGGTAACCGGTGACGTTTGGCGGAGGGATGACCATCGAGAATATCGGCGCCCCATCTCTCTTTGCCTGATCAGAGTCAGGAGAGAAGTATCCGCGGCTCTCCCAGATTGGGTACCATTTCGACTCGGCCTGCTTTGGGTCGTATGCTTTCGGGATTTCCATATCTCGTCGTGGTCTCGTCCTGGCCTATTATTAATACTGCTTAGGGCTCTCTTCCGATGCTGATCGGGTTATGCTGATCAGGTGATGGTTATGGTATCGACCCCGGGCTGGTCGTATGCGGCGGCTGAGTTGTTCAGCCATCCACGTGCCAGAAGACCGGGAAGGCCGTTCCGGGCAGGTCGCGCGCGGGAGACGACAGTTGCCGGAATCACAGATCGTCAAGTTCCAGCAACTGGTCGGGATCCTCATAACGATAAGGCGGGAGCGGGTTGGCAGGAGGTCGCTCT
>JBEGMZ010000295.1:0-3389 GCA_041182745.1 Acidobacteriota bacterium | reverse complement strand
GTATTGGGCGGGTTGTCGGGCAGATCGGTTCGCGATGCAAGCCGCAAATCGACTCCGACCCCCGTCTGGCGTCCCGGATTGATCCTGACCCACACCCCAAGGTTGTTCAGATTCTCGAAGGCCATCCGGACGTGGGCATTCTCGGTCATCGTCGTCTGAGACCTCCCAGTCCTGCCCCCCAAGGGGTTGGGGCGCTTTTTTGTACTCGATGCCGGCATTTTGTACCACTCTCTGACGGGGAACCGCCGGATCTGGTTGCTTATGACCTGAGATTGATCAGGCGGAGATACCGATTTGACTTCCCTCCCCTCTCCTGTCAATAATCGCCCGGCGAATGATCAGGTCGGTCTGAATAGAAGGGGAATCACTTACATGCAGGATTACGAACCAGAGCTCGATCAACAGTCCGAAGATTGCTTTGAAGAGAAGTCGATCACAGCGGAGGAGTTCTCCATTCTGAACGAACTCTTCGATCGTGGAGATGTCCAGGCCGACATCGAGGGCAGCTCGCTTACTTTTCGGGCCCGCATCGAGGGCGAGGGCCAGCGCCGCTTTGCGCGAATCCGACTTCTCCCTTTTGCCCATCAACTGGCCCATCGCGTTCTGCAGACCGGTGGTGAGTCAGAGATGCTGACCCTGATCGGGCTTCTCGATCGAATGAAGGGCATTCTCACCGAGTATCTTGAGACGGACGATCTTTCAGCCACCGTCGAGGTGGTCGATGATGATCAATTTACGGAAGAGCTCGAGGAGTATCAGTCTAACCAGGATTGAACTCGCCTTACCCCACCACCCGATGATTGTCCGGGAGGTTCGTGTCGCCGGCCCTTATCCAACCCCACCGCGGAAGACCCGGGTCGCTTCACGCCCGGAGACTCGACGGCCTCCCCGCTCCTCTTACCATTCCCCTGAGCATACTCGAAATCGATCTTACGTTATCAGACGCACGTTACATTGCAATTCACATCTCTGATTGGTTATCGGCTAGGTCGATATCTTTAACCGGATTTGGGCAGCCTGCGATCTGCTTCAGGAAGCCAGCTTCGATGGTGCTGAGGCTGGAGCGGGACAGTTATGGTGAAAGTCGGTCGACGGCTGGGAGCGGAAAGAGCGGTGATGGTTGGTGATTATCGGCCATGATCTTCTCGATTTGCCGAACGATCCCGGGGTTTGTCCCGGCAAGGTTGTGCTGCTCACGAGGATCGCGCGCAAGGTCATAGAGCTCGATCTGGCGGTTACCTTTTAAGATATCGCGACGGACGCCCTTCCATCTGCCATAGCGAACCGCCTGTTGGCCGCCATAGCCGTTGAAGTCCCAAAAGAGGAACTGGTGCCGAGTTTGAAGGCTACGTCCCGTCAGGGTTGGGACGAGGCTTATCCCATCGACAGGGTGATCGTTGCGGCCACCTCCAAGCTCAACCAGGGTGGGGAGGAGGTCGTAGAAGGCGGCAGGCAGATCTGATATGCGACCTGGCTCAATGCGACCGGGCCACCGGGCAATGAGCGGAACCCGAATCCCACCCTCGTAGACACTTCCCTTAAGACCTCGAAAGATACCTGCTGATTCAAAGAAGGCCGAATCGGAGCCACCCAGACGATCGTAGGTGGGCCCATTGTCGCTGGTAAAGAGGACAATCGTCTGACGATCGAGACCCGACTCACGCAGGGCCTCCAGCAGGCGACCCACGCTTCGATCCATCCGGGTAACCATCGCCGCATATGCCGCCCGCGGGTGGGGATGGGGCAGATATCCATTGGTTCCATCGTAGGGAGGGTCATCCCATTTGCCGCGGTATTCGGCGAGGGAGTCCTCCGGAACCTGGAGCGCAAGGTGGGGGATGGTGAATGGAACGTAGAGAAAGAATGGTCGCTCCTGATTATCACGAATGAAGCGAAGCGCCTCGGCCTCAATCAGGTCGTGAGAATACTGACGGCCGGTCAATCCACGGTTGTTCCCCTCGAGGGGGATCTTCTGCTCATTTCGCCAGAGGTGGATCGGATAGAAGTTGTGAGCCTCGCGCTGGCAATTGTATCCGTAGAAGAGATCAAATCCCTGGCGATTCGGATCCCCCTCACTTCCGACGTATCCGAGGCCCCATTTGCCAAAAGCGCCGGTAGCGTAGCCGCGCGCCCGGAGCAGCTCGGCGATAGTCACCGTCGAGTCTGGAATCGGCCACTGTCCCTCCGGTGCCACCTCCCTGTTGTCACGGATATATGCGTGGCCGCCGTGGAGCCCCGTCATCAGAACATATCTTGAGGGTGCACAGACCGGGCTTCCCGAATAGAAGCTGGTGAAGCGGAGGCCCTCTGCGGCAAGTCGATCAAGATTGGGGGTCCGGATTCTCTTCTGACCTAGCTGCCCAGGTCAGCGTATCCAAGATCGTCGGCAACGAGAAGCAGAATGTTTGGTGGGCGCCGCTGTCGCGATTGAGCCTCACCCGGCTTGCTGAGACTGGGCTGAATCAGCAGCAGGAGGGCTGGCGACAAGGCGAGGGCGATCAGTCTCTTCATAGTGTGAGCGGACTAACGAGGATTGAAACCGGTCGCCCGGCGGAAGCCTTCGACATAACGGCCATCCTTTTTGACAGCGCGAGCCTTAACCCCCTCGACAAACTTCGCCAGGGTTGATGAATCCCAGTCCGGGCGATACTTACTTATCGAAGGTTCAAACTGGCTGACGTGGCGACTGACGGCCTCGGCTTTGAGGTCAATCAGGCTGGTGATATCGACCCAGTAGTTGGCTTCGCTCTCAGCGTAGTAGAAGAACATGAGCGGCACCTTCCAGGGTTTCAAGCCGTCAACCAGGAGGTGTTCAGGATAGTAGAGGTGAAACTCGGCGGCCCGGATAGCGTCGGCGGTATTGAACGCCGCCATGCGATGATCCGTCTTGTGCCAGCGGTCATACCACTCGCCGGGATCGATGCTGAAGACAACATCCGGACGAAACTGACGAATATACTTCGCGGCGCGTCCGCAGAGCATCTTTGGCTCGGCATACTCAAGCTCGCCGTCTTCATATCCCATCCAGAAGATATTCTCCTTCGGGATGCCGAGCAGGCCCATGGCCGACTCTTCCTCCGCCTTGCGGATTCGGGCGAGTCGCTCGCTGGTCATCTCAAGATCGAACGATCCCTTATTGTCGTTGGTGTAGATTACAATCAGAATCCGGTTGCCATTCCGGGCCAGCAGTGCGAGAGTGCCGCCGGCACCGAAGAGGTCATCATCCGGATGCGGAGTGAAGACCATCACCGTGCGGCCACGCCAATCTTCGATCCGATCTTCAGCACGGGCAACTTCAGCCGCCGCCGTAAGTGTGATCGCGACCATCAGCAGAAATCGGATAAACTTTCCGGCCTCGATTCGCCACATTTCAATTGTCTCCCTCCGGT